>JAAYRG010000134.1 GCA_012518885.1 Clostridiales bacterium
CAAGCGACTATTCATCTAGATTTTTGACGTTTTACATAAATTATTATCATTATTTCTATTCTTACATTTTCATTAAGATGGTATCCGTAGTATCTACATCGTTATCCTCTTAAGTAAAGTTACTAGGATTAATTATTAATCATATATATTTAGGTATAAAAAAAAGGCCATCAATTAAATGATGACCTTAGTATCTTGAATTATTCTATATTATTTAATATTAGCCAAACGCTCTTTATCTATAATATAATCTGCATTCAGGGTTAAATTATAGATTCAAATTGTATCTAATTATTAGTCGTTGATATATCTAACAACCTTAAGAGGTGTTCTATAGTATGCATTAGAAATCTTAATTCCAGACCTCTTATTACTTGCATGGATAACTTGTCCGTTACCAATGTACATAGCTACATGGTTAATATAGTTCCCCTTACCATAGAAGAATAAATCACCAGGCTTTGCCTCAGATGCCTTAATACGCTTACCTGATGCTGCTTGAGCCCTTGATACCCTAGGTATAGATATTCCAAACTTCCTATAGATTGCCTGAGTAAAACCAGAACAGTCAACGCCACTTGATAGGCTTGTACCACCCCAAACATAACGGCCACCTAGATACTTCTTAGCAAAGGCAACCATCTGGGCCCTCCTACCTGTACCTGCTACTCCGGTTTTTTCTTCTTCTATAGAAACAGCCTTCTTAAGTTCATATGATAAGCTTACATACTGTCTAGAAACATAACCATCATCTTGGTCTATCTTAACCTTTACCCAATCAGGTAATACTTCTACAACCTCTAGCTCATCACCTTCACCTACTAAAGCAAGTGTAGTTGCTAAAAGGCTAGCATCTTCTCTAACTCGAAGGGTTGCTGTATCTTTAACAGTTGCCACTAAAGTAGCTACTTGCTTAGCTCTTTGCTCGGCAGCTTCCCCTGTTAATAGATATGATGCATCTACATATCCTGTGATTTTGCCAGACTTAATCTTAGCCCAGCCATTTTCGCCTAATTCTATAATTTCCATTCCTGCATCTTTTGGTAGTTTTCCAACCTTCTTTTGGTTCTCACCTGGTTCTTTTCTAACATTTAAAGAACCACTTACATTAGCAATAGCTAAATTGTTGTATTCTGTAGTAAAGTCAACTTCTACATCAAAAGATACTCTTTGGTAATATTCAGTCATTATCTTTGAAATTCCAGCAACTGCATAATCACTTACATAAGGACTAGCTTGTACCTTGCTAACATTTAAAGCAAATGCTAATGATCCTGCTAAACAGAAAGTGGTAATTCTTCTGATATTCTTACCTTGCATGTTTAAATTGCTCCTTTTGAAATTTTTGTAACATTGCTTACTATAATAGGAAATATTAATTCTTATCAACAAATGTTACAAATTTATTAAATTGCTGCTATAAGTATAACAATTCTTTTAAATGTTGTCAACTAATTTTTCCCTACTCAAAAGCTACCTATCATATGAGATATAAACCTTAGTTGTCTTTGTACATTAACATATTAGAATGAAAAAAGGCGGCTGTTTGCCCTTATCAAACATTTGTAAAAATCTGTTTGAAAATGACCTACATCCACCTTTTTATGTCTATGGAGCAAAACTAATACCTAATGTCATTCTCACTTGTTTTATAAAAAATTAGGTCTAGATAATGATGCAGATAATACCTCCATTACTGTCATTAATAATCTTTTGCATGGTCTCTTGTAGTTTTACTTGGCTATCATCATTTAGCCTATTTACCTTAGACTTAATACCTTCGTCAATCAGCTCACCAACAGTTTTTCCATAAATATTTGCATCCCACATTCCATTTTCAGAATTACTTGCACTTTCAAAGATATAATCCTTAAGCCCTTCAGCCTGGTCCTGGGTACCAACAATTGGAGCAATTTCTGTTATTATATTAGCTTTTATTAAGTGGATAGAAGGTGCTGTTGCCCTTAGCTTAACCCCGAATTTACCTCCATGTTTCATTACCTCAGGCTCAGCTATAGTAATCTCTTCTTGTCGTGGTGTTACAACACCATATCCCTTTCCTCTTACTTGTTCAATTGCATCACTTACTAGTTCATATTCCTTCTTCTTGTCAGCTAGCTCCTTTAGGGTTGCAACAAAGTCATACTCATCTTCTATAGGCATACCTACCATTTCACTTAGGACCTTGTAATAATATGTATCATCAAAGGTAACATTAACCCTTACCCTTCCATTTTCCATATGTATCCTATCAATATTAAATTTATCTACATATTGACTTTCAGTAGCAAAATTGTCATGTCTAACATCTTGCATTAGGGTAATTCTATCTAGTATTCCTCTAATTGATTCTAACAAGTCTTCCTTTAGCCAATGGGAATCTGGCAAAATTTCTGCCCACTTTGGCATGTAGAAGTCTATTTCTGATACTGGAAAAACTGATAAGATATTTACCATTATATTGTTAATATCATCTTTTTTAAGTTGTTCACAGTTAACAGGCATAACCCTCGTATCATATTTATCTGACAACTCATTAGCTAGAGCAATTGTTTGGTCTGAATAGGGCCTGTTTGTATTTAATAAAATTAGGAAAGGCTTACCTATTCTTTTTAGTTCAGCTACAGTTCGCTCTTCTGCCGTTATATAGTTTTCTCTTGGGATTTCACCAAAGCTTCCATCAGTTGTTACTACTATTCCTATGGTTGAATGGTCATTTATAACTTTTTTAGTCCCTATTTCAGCTGCCTGGGTAAATGGAATCTCATGATCATACCAAGGTGTCTTAACCATACGCTCTTGTTCGTTTTCAACATGGCCACTAGCCCCCTCAACCATATACCCTACACAGTCGATTAATCTTATATTAACCACAGCATCATCACCAAGGGTTATCTGGGCCGCTTCTTTTGGTATAAACTTTGGTTCAGTCGTCATTATAGTTTTGCCTGCTGCACTTTGGGGTAATTCATCAATCGCTCTTTCTTTGTTATGTATATCTGCAATGTTTGGTATTACTAATAAGTCCATAAACCTCTTAATAAATGTGGACTTCCCTGTTCTAACAGGACCAACAACACCTATGTATATATCACCGCCTGTCCTAGCCTTTATGTCATTATATACATCAAATATTTGGTCCGAAGTATTTTTTGCAACTAAATGTTCCAATTTATTACCTCCTTTATAGGTCACAAATTTCTTGACTATATTTAACCTTATGCTGATATAAACCAATTAATGACATAGTCAATATTTATTCTATAGTGATTTATAACATTATATTTTTGAATATAAAGTCTTATGCCTAAAATAACCTTGTCTTTTAAAAAGCCTTTTAAGTTTTAATTATCATGCTTAAATAATCCTTAAATCGATTATTTATAGTAAAATTTGGGTAATCGACAAGAGATTTGTCTTATTTTATTGATTTAATCTCATATCTTGTATATAATTATGAAGATGTAAGGAGTTAATAAAATATGGAGGGGAAATATATGCCTGATTATTTTGACATACACAGTCACATTCTACCAGGTTTAGATGATGGTGCAAAAACCGCTGATGATACCAGGCAGATGCTTTATAAGGCGTACGAAAGTGGTATACGCAACA
>JAAYRG010000012.1 GCA_012518885.1 Clostridiales bacterium
ACGTCCCCCTTATATAATGTATTTAGGTTGATAAAGGTAACTTATCACCGATATTAACCGTATAATTATGCAAGCTTTTCTTGTATAATTAATTTATTAGATAGAGTGACATCGCCTCCCCCTTGAGGCTTTGACCTCGTACTCGACAGAGTGATGCCTCTGTCTGGTAAATATGATTACGAATAAGTTAGATGTCGACCCTTACGGGGTACTTCGAATATACAATAAGGCGGTAACGTTTACCAGTCAGTGGATTCTATCTAAAATTTAAAAAATTGTAGGTGATATTAATGTTTTACTTAGGTATTGATATTGGTAAAAACACACATGTAGCTTCTTTAATGGACGAAAAAGGAAAGGTTGTTTTTAAAGCTCATTCTTTTTCAAATACATCTGAAGGTGCCGCAACACTCTTAGAAAAAATTACTCCGTATGCTCCTGAGTTGGAAATAGGTATGGAAGCTACAGGACATTACTGGCTCTCACTTTATTCTTTTCTTATCAAAAACCACTTTGTTGTACATGTTATTAATCCTATTCAAACTGATGGATGGCGTAAAGGAGTCGAAATTCGTAAACGTAAAACAGACATCATTGATTCTGTTCTTATTGCTGATTTTATTCGCTATGGTGACTTTCTTGAAACTTCATTAGCGGATGAGGATACTATGTCTTTACGTAATCTTTCACGCTTTAGGAATTATCTTGTAGGTTCTATAAGCGATCTAAAAAGAAAAACTATTTGTGTGTTAGACCAAATTTTTCCTGAATATCACTCCGTATTTTCAAATATTTTTAATAAAACTTCAAAAGAACTATTGCTACAATTCAATTCGCCTAGTGACTATGAAGAAGTTACTTCTAAGCAGTTAGAAGAACTCTTATCTCAAGTTACTCTCAAAGACTTTGCAACAAAGAAGTTTAAGAATATATCCTCTTTGGCAAAAACGTCCTTTGGTATTACTTTCTGTGTTGATAGTTTTTCTTTTCAACTAAAACTTTTAATTGAACAAATCAACTTTATCGAGCAGCAAGTATCTGATGTAGAAGCTCAGATGTCTGAACTACTTAAAAAGATCAACTCACAGATTACTTCAATTCCAGGTATAGGTGAAGTTATTGGTGCAACTATTCTAGGTGAAATAGGTGATATTAGTCGCTTTAGTAACGCTTCCAAGCTAGTTGCCTATGCAGGTATTGATGCTTCTATTTCTCAGTCAGGTGAGTATGAATCAACCAATAACCGTATGAGCAAGAGAGGTTCGCCTTACCTTAGAAAAGCACTATTTAGGGCTGCCTTTGTAGCATCTAATAACGATCCTGTATTTGAGGCCTATTACAAGAAGAAACGCAGTGAAGGTAAGCATCATAACGTTGCTTTAGGTGCTGTTGCACGTAAGTTATGCCATACGATTTATGCCATCTTGAAAAATAATGTTCCTTATGAAGTACAAGTACCGAAAGAGTAGTAAGACATCATTGTATATATCTTTAAAAAAGCCTGCTTTCGCAGGCCTGTTTGTGATGCATAAAAATAAATTTAATATACAGAA
>JAAYRG010000135.1 GCA_012518885.1 Clostridiales bacterium
AATCAAATTCTAAGTAATTTTGATTACGAACTTGCAGAGATTTTACAAAATGAAATGCTAGAAAAGGGTGTAAGTCTTGTCCTTGAAGATGGTGTTACTAAGATAAATGAAGATTCTATTGAAGTAAACTCTGGTAAAGTACTAGCAACTGACCTTGTTATTATGGCGGTAGGCATAAGACCTAAAACAAATCTCGCTAAGGAGGCAGGTTTGGCGATTGGTGAAACAGGTGGCATTAAAGTTAACGCTTATTACCAAACTAGTGACCCTAGTATTTATGCAATTGGCGATGCTGCTGAAGTATTTAATATGATTACAAAAAAACCTACACGTCTAGCCATGGCTTTTCCTGCCCATGTTCAGGCAAGAGCCGCTGCAAACCATATTTATGGTCATGAGGATAAGAATAAAGGCTTTATTGGTTCAATGTGCGTGAAAGTCTTTGACTATAATGCTGCAGCAACTGGCCTTAATGAGACAAGTGCAAGGGAAGCTGGAATTCCTTATGACTTCTCTCTTATATCTGCACCGGATAAAAGTAAGTTGATGCCAGACTCTAACCCAATGCATTTGAAGTTACTCTTTGAAAAACCCACAGGAAGAATTCTCGGTGCCCAGGCTGTTGGTAAAGGTGATGTAACCAAAAGAATCGATGTAATTGCTGCCATGATTAGTATGAATGCAGATTTATATGATTTGAAGGATTTGGAACTTTGTTATTCTCCGCCTTTTAGCACTACTAAGGATCCTGTAAACATAGCGGCCAGCAATGCTCTAAAATTATTGTAAGACAAGGGGACCTACCTTTTGTCTTGTTTGGTGAGACAAAAGTTACGTCCCCACAACACACTTACTGGTGATAAAATATCTTTATTGCCTCTTCTACATCTTTTGTCATGGCCTCCACTGCTGCATATGCAATATCATGATATAGAGGATTTGCAACAACGTTAACTACCTCCCAAGCAGCACGGCCACCTTCTCTGGCCATATATGTATAATAGTTAATCTTACGTATGCCGCAGTCTATGGCTGTTATGTAATCCTCTGGACTTACACCAGAACCACCATGCATTACTAGTGGGATGTTTGCTAATTCTTTAATCTTTCTTATTCTATCGAAATCAAGTTTTGGTTTTGATTTGTATAGTCCGTGAAGGGTACCAAATGAAGCTGCTAACGCATCAATGCCTGTGTCTTTTACAAATCTTTCTGCTATATCTGGCTCTGTGTAAACAACCTCAATTCCTTCATCAGAGCCTGATTCGTCTGTACCCATTACTCCGATTTCTGCTTCAACTCCAGCATTGTATTTACGAGCCATCTTAACTACTTTTAGGGTATTTTCTACATTTTCTTCATAACTAAGTCTTGAACCATCATACATAACCGAAGTAAAACCTAGTTCTAAGGCCCTTTCAATATATTCTAGGTTCTCACCGTGATCTAAGTGAACACATACTGGAACCTTGGCTCTTTTTGCACAGTCTATCATAACTGGGCCAATTGTTTCCAAGTCCATAAGAGGTTCATGAGCCTCTGCGTGGGCAATAATTACTGGAACATTGTATTTTTCTGCGTTGGAAAGGACAGCTATAATATTTTCAAAGTTTGGTGTATTAAAAGATCCAATTGCATATTTCTCTTGTTCTGCTATTTTCAACACTTCTTGTAAATTAACTAACATATTACATTCTCCATTCTATATTAGTTTTATATGATGTTACTTTACCTTGTGCTTTTTATAAAATTCTTCAAAATCTTTATATTCTTTCATACCTGAACATGAATCAAATCCACCCAAACTAAAGGCTGCTGACGTGTTAGCATTCCTTAAACATACTTCTAGTGGAAACTTTCTATATAGAGAAT
>JAAYRG010000136.1 GCA_012518885.1 Clostridiales bacterium
ACTAGAAGCTTAGGAAAGGAGGAGAACGTACAGATGGCAAAAGTATCTGTTTATAATATGGAAGGTAACGAAGTTGGAATGATTGAATTAAATGATTCTATCTTCGGTGCAAAAATCAATGAACATTTAGTTCACTTGGCAGTAGTATCACAACTTGCTAACAAGCGTCAAGGAACACAAAGTGCAAAAACTCGTGCAGAAGTTCGCGGTGGTGGAAGAAAACCATGGAGACAAAAAGGAACAGGTAATGCAAGACAAGGTTCCATTCGCTCACCTCAATGGAAGGGTGGCGGTGTAGTATTCGCTCCAAAGCCAAGAGATTATTCAATTAAATTAAATAGAAAAGAAAAACAAGCAGCACTAAAATCTGTTTTAACTTCAAAAGTTGTTAACAACAAGTTAGTGGTACTTGATGAATTAAAGTTTGACGAAATTAAAACTAAGAATATGGTAAAAGTTTTAAGTAACTTAAACGTAAACAAGGCACTAGTTGTTCTTGGTGAAAAGAACGATAATGTTACACTTTCAGCAAGAAACATTCCAAGTGTAAGAACTGTTTTATCCAACTCAATCAATGTGTATGATATCTTAAAATACGATACATTAGTATTGACTAAGGATGCAGTAGAAAAGATTGAGGAGGTGTACGCATAATGGCAAATTTAAAATACTATGACGTTATTCTTGAGCCTGTTATTACTGAAAGCAGTATGGCACTTATGGCTGAAAAGAAATATGTATTTTTAGTACATCCAGATGCAACCAAAAACCAAATCAGAGAAGCAGTTGAAAAACTTTTTGAAGGTACAAAAGTTGAAAAAGTAAACACTATGAACCTACAAGGTAAAACTCGTAGACGTGGTTATACTTTCGGAAAGACTGCAAAGAAGAAAAAAGCAATTGTTCAGTTAACTGAAGAAAGTGCAGATATAGAAATATTTACTGGTCTATAATATTAAATGACGAAAGGAGTGCAAAAACATGGGAATTAAGCACTACAAACCTTATACGCCTTCCCGTAGGAGTATGACCGGCTCTGATTTTTCAGAGATTACAAAAAAAGCTCCTGAGAAATCATTAACAGCACCTTTAAAGAGAAAGGCCGGCCGTAATAATCAAGGTAAAATAACTGTTAGACACCGTGGTGGTGGAGCTAAGAGAAAATATAGAATTATTGATTTTAAAAGAATTAAAGACAATATTCCAGCAACTGTTAAAGCTATTGAATATGATCCAAATAGAACTGCAAACATCGCATTAATTGCTTATGCAGACGGTGAAAAAGCTTACATTCTTGCTCCTCATGGATTAAAAGTAGGAGACAAGGTTGAAAGTGGAGAAAACGTTGAAATTAATACAGGTAACTGCTTACCTCTAAGTAGTATTCCAAACGGTACTCAAGTTCACAATATTGAGTTACACCCAGGAAAGGGTGGACAATTAGCACGTTCAGCAGGAAACTCTGCAAGATTAATGGCTAAAGAGGGCAAATATGCTACTCTAAGATTACCTTCAGGCGAAATGAGAATGGTGCCATTAGTATGTCGTGCAACTATTGGTCAAGTTGGAAATCCAGAACATGAATTAATTACAATTGGTAAGGCAGGACGTAAACGTCACATGGGCTTTAGACCTACTGTTCGTGGTTCTGTTATGAACCCTAACGATCACCCTCACGGTGGTGGTGAAGGTAAGACTGGAATCGGTATGCCAAGTCCATTAACACCTTGGGGCAAACCAGCATTAGGACTTAAGACAAGAAAGAAACAAAAACAATCTAACAAGTATATTGTTAGAACTAGAAAAGGTAAGAGTACCAAGTAATTAAGGAGGTAAAATAGATGGCTCGTTCACTAAAAAAAGGACCATTTGCAGAC
>JAAYRG010000137.1 GCA_012518885.1 Clostridiales bacterium
ATTTCTGTTCTTTACTAAACAATTCTAACTCTGATTTTGGTAATCCCATTAAAAAGCCGTGCATGTGCCAAGCACCGTTCCTATGCTGTTCTGGTATCAATAAATATTTGATATCTGTATTATGTTTCCTTCTTAAATTCCTAATATATTGGCTCAGGTCTTTGTTACATTTTTGCAAATTATATCTATCATATTTTTTTTGGTCTAA
Organism: Clostridiales bacterium; assembly: GCA_012518885.1. GTDB lineage: Bacteria > Bacillota > Clostridia > Lachnospirales > Lachnospiraceae > JAAYRG01. Next base: position 209 of record JAAYRG010000137.1, read on the forward strand.
AGTCAAAGTAATAAAATATTCCCAATTATTGCACAATACCAACTCTTTAATTGTATTTTTTGCACGTCGGATATTACAATCCAGCTTTTTATCATTTACCGTACCTTTTTTATTATGAACCAAATTGCTTATGCCTTTTTTTCTAGCGCACTTAAGAACTTGCACTTTGTATCTATCCCCATATTTTTTAAGATACGCAACATTGTATTCATAGGCGCTACCAACGTACTTTTTATAAACAATTTCTATCATATTTCTCACCACCTTTTTTATAATTGACCGTAATATGATACTATGTCAAGTATAGAAAATACTTCTTTTTGTGCTTATAGGCACTAACTCGCCCCCTATTAGACAGGCGGGGCGATTTCCAGCCGAAGTAGAAAAGCAAGGTTCCGCAAATTTCCCAAGTATGGGAAAACCCTTGCGGAAGCCTTTGCTTCTTTCTAGCTTTCGGCCTACAAAACTATTAAGCCAGCTATTCCAATACTCCTTTTGTATCAATTATTTGTTTGATTTCATTATAAGTATACTGGCCAGCCAAACGCTCCCACGTTTCCATTAATGCCTTAATAGATATCACTTCAATATTTTTAAGACCTTCCAATCTCATACAAGTTTCAATATCTCGAAAACTTCCAAACGTACCAATATTTGTTTTAATTTCCATAAACAACTTAAACACCCCTTTTTAATCGACAATATAACCTATCTAATTTTCAACCTTTTCAAGCTCCTTTTGAATTTCTTTTTTCGCAATATCTCTAACAATATTTACACTTTCGGACATGCCAAACAAATAGTTAGCTATAGCAACTCTTATAATCTCGTTTTTGTGCATCCCCATAATTTCTGATAAATCATCTAACTTGTTATCAATATCATCTGATACAAAAATCTGTAGCCTAACATTTCTAAAGCCTGAATTTGTTTTCATAATAAACACCCTTTCAAAAAAAATTAAACAACTACTATAAGTAGTATTCTACTACTCACTGAATAGCTTGTCAATATCTTTTTTTAAAATAAAGGATACACACAACGACTAAGGTCTACTTTATATATACCTTTACATTATCGCCCTTTAGTAATTAAGAGGTATCGGAAAAAGTGCATTTCCAATACCTCTAACTCAAGCGTGGGTTTTGTCTAAGAGATTTACAGAAAGCTATCAAGAATAACCTTCCTTTTTTTTCGCTACGCTCAAAAAAGAGTGTTTTTCTTGACAGCTTTCACGGCTAAACATCATCAAATGGGTTGTATTCATCTTGTATTGACTGCCAACTATACGGCATGTTATTATGTACATATAACGATGCTTGTCCTTCTGACATTGGCGGCAACCATTGTTCAGAGTACAGGAACTGTCCGTCATCCGTTTGTTTTATGTAAGTAGGCTTGTACTTCTCCGTGGTACAGCCTTTTTTTATCACTTTGGCTCTACTTAGCCCCCTGCTGCAATAATACAGCTTAGCATTCAATTCCTTTATAC
>JAAYRG010000138.1 GCA_012518885.1 Clostridiales bacterium
GGCTTAGAATATTCTTTTGAACCCAATATGTTAGAGAAGGTAGACCACCCAAATACAGTTAATATTCTTATTCTTGATGATAAGGGGGAAACTACCCAGGTTAAGGGGATTTCTATTGGTGGTGGAAGGGCAGTAATTCAAGAGATTAACGGAGTTGAAATTAATTTTTCAGGAGAATATCATACTGTTATCATCTACCACAAGGATTTGCCAGGTGTTGTGGCCAATATAACTAAGGTCCTTAGCGACCATAATATTAACATTGCATTTATGAAACTTTACCGAGAAACAAGGGGTAGTATTGCCTACTCTATTATAGAAGCAGATGAACCAATAAATGAGGAAGCAGTAAACAAAATTGAGAATTTACCTAACGTAGAAAAAGCTATGTTAATTGAGAAATTTTAAGGAACTATAAAAGTGCCTATCTAGTCTAATATAGGTAAAGGAATTATATGAACATGGTTAAAGACTTTATTTCTGGTGAGGAATTAATTTTAATTTGTAGGGAAAGAGACATTGACATTTCAAGGGCTATGGCTGAAAGAGAGTGTCTTGTTTTTGAGATGACCCAACAAGAGGTCTGGTCTAAGATGGAAAGGGCTTGGCATATAATGAAAGATTCAGCCACAGCAGCCCTTAAGACAGACTTAAAATCTATGGGAGGTCTAATAGGTGGAGAGGCTAGAAAAATTAAAGAACGTGGGGAACAAGGTGGTAACCATGTATGTGGAAGGGTAATTGCTAAGGCAATAAGCTATGCTATGGGAGTCCTAGAAGTAAATGCCTCTATGGGACTTATTGTAGCTGCTCCAACAGCAGGCTCATCTGGTGTTATTCCAGGGACTTTCTTAAGCGTTATGGAAGAAATGAATTTTAGTGACGAAGATATGATAAGGGCCTTGTTTAATGCAGGGGCCATAGGTTATCTAATAGCCCTAAATGCTACAGTCTCAGGAGCAGAAGGCGGTTGTCAATCTGAGGTTGGTTCAGCTTCAGCCATGGCGGCATCTGCTATTACCGAGTTAATGGGAGGAAGTCCAAGACAGTGTCTATCAGCAGCTTCAAGCGCCCTATCAAACATTCTAGGTCTAGTATGTGACCCTGTTGGTGGCCTAGTTGAGGCTCCTTGCCAGCAAAGGAATGCAATGGGAGTTGCTAATGCCTTAATAAGTGCTGAGATTGCTTTAAGTGGAATTAATAACATTGTACCATTCGATGAAATGGTAAATGTTATGTACCAAGTGGGAACAAGCTTACCAAGTGAACTAAGAGAAACAGCAAAGGGCGGTATGGCAATTGCTCCTAGTGCTTGTAGTAGGTGTATAGACTATAACTAATATCAATTATTTTATATATTCTAATAATTGCAAATACAGGCATTATTTAAAGAAAGAGGTTAACTAATATGAAGGTTAGAATTAGAGCTCTAATATTTATTCTATTATTCATTTTATTAACAGGATGTAAAAAAGAAGATAGTCAGGGAGAAACAAAGGATACTAATGAGACCTCTGAAACTAATGAAACCCTTCCTATATCAGAAGAAACAGATGATGGTGAAGTACCTATTATAACCGATGAGTCTGATATAATTAGTGATGAAACTGACTCAGAAACAGAAGAAAGTACAGTAGTAAGTGGGTCTAGTGGTGAGGTTTATGGTAATGCAAGGGATTACCTGCCCCTTTTAGAAAATGTTAAGTATCACTATGAAGGGCAGGGGAATGAGTTTGCAAGCTTTGATATCACCGTTGATTATCTTACAAGTGATACAATCCAGTATAGAACCAATAATGGTGGGTCACAAATAGTTGAAGTCTTTAAGAAGAATGCCGATAATATAACTCGGAACCTTTTTAGGGGAGAAGTGTATTATAGGGAGAACTTAACTTCTAAAGAAGATAAAGAAAAGGATATAATTATTAAAGACCCTGTACAGGTTGGTAATTCATGGACACTAGCAGATGGAAGTAAGAGAGAAATCACTGGAGTAGCAAGGCCTATAGAAACATCATTAGGTACTTATGATACAGTAGAAATTACAACTACTACTAAAAAGGCTAAGGTACAGGAATATTATGCTAAAGATATAGGTTTAGTAAAAAGAGTCTATCTTGAGAATGACCTTACAGTAACCTCAAGTTTAAGTAAGATAGAAGTAGATATTCCTCTAGTTCAAACTGTAAGATTCTTTTATCCCGATAAAAACATGGAAAATATAATCTACCATGACAAAGAGATAGAATTTAAAACAAATGATATGACAAAGATTATATTAGAAAGAGAATATAAGGATATTGGTAAAGATAATGCTAGTCCTGTATTACCTGTAAGTGCAAAGATTCTTAGCCTATACTTAAATAAAGATGGTGCTGTGTATATTGACTTTTCTAAAGAGTTAATAAGTCAGATGAATGCAGGAGCAGGCTCAGAGGGTCTAATCTTACAGAGTATAGTAAATACCTTTGGTAACTACTATGGGGTAGAAAAGGTTTATTTAACTGTTGAAAATAAACCATATGAATCTGGCCATATAGTATTAGAAAAGGGTGAAAAGCTAAAAGTAGATATGGAAAAGGTAATAGATTAAATGGCACGAGGGTTTCCCTCGTGTCTTACTATTTACATTAAAAAGTAAATATGTTAAAGTACAATAAGAAAATTTAAAATAATAATATTTGTAGTATAAACGGAGGAAGACTATGAAAAGTATTTTAAATATAATTACAGAAGAGATTTCTGGTGCATTTGAAGCAAAAGGCTATGATAGAAGCTACGGAAAAGTTACCCTATCAAACCGTCCAGACCTCTGCCAATACCAATGTAATGGAGCTCTAGCAGCTGCTAAGGAATACAAAAAGGCTCCTATTATGATTGCTGAGGACGTAGTAAGTTCATTAAAAGATAACAAGTTATTTAATAAGGTTGAAGCAATTAAGCCAGGCTTTATTAATATTGATGTTAGTAATGATTTCTTAGCAGACTATCTTAATGATATGAATAAAGATGAAAAGCATGGATTTGAAGAAGTTGATAATCCTAAGACAATAGTAATAGACTATGGTGGTCCTAATGTTGCTAAGCCACTTCATGTTGGCCATCTTCGTTCTGCTGTAATTGGTGAGTCCTTAAAGAGGCTAGCTAGATTTGTAGGCCATGAGGTAATAGGTGATGTTCACTTAGGAGACTGGGGCTTACAAATGGGTCTTATCATTACAGAGTTAAAGAAAAGACAGCCAGAACTTGTATATTTTGATGAAGAATATGACGGAGAATATCCAGAAGAAGCTCCTTTTACAATATCAGAGTTAGAAGAAATATACCCTGCAGCCAATGAATACTCTAAGGAAAACCCTGAGTTCAAAGAAGAAGCTAAGCAGACAACCTTCTTACTTCAAAATGGCCACAGGGGCTATACAGCTTTGTGGAACCATATTCTTAATGTTTCAATAGCTGACCTTAAGAGAAACTATGATAATTTAGATGTTAGCTTTGATTTATGGAAAAAAGAGAGTGATGCTCAAAAATACATCCCAGACATGGTTAAGTACATGAAAGAGAACAACTATACAAGAATTAGTGATGGAGCCTTAGTTATTGATGTTAAGGAAGAGACAGATACTAGGGAAATCCCACCATGTATGGTGCTAAAGTCTGATGGAGCAACCCTTTATAATACAACAGACCTTGCTACTATAGTTGAGCGTGAGAAACTATTTGATCCTGATAGAATCATATATGTAGTTGATAAGAGACAAGAACTATACTTTGAGCAAGTATTCCGTGCTGCAAAGAAAACTAAAATAATTGGTGATGATGTAGAACTTATTTTCCAAGGATTTGGAACTATGAATGGTAAAGACGGTAAGCCATTTAAGACTAGAGATGGTGGAGTAATGCGTCTTGAGTACTTAATTGAGAGTATTAACGAAGAAGTATACAGCAAAATGATGGAAAACCGTACTATTCCAGAAGAAGAAGCAAGGGAAATAGCTAAGATAGTAGGTCTAGCAGCCCTTAAATACGGTGACCTATCTAACCAAGCATCTAAAGATTATATATTTGATATAGATAGGTTTACATCTTTTGAAGGAAACACAGGACCATATATTTTATATACAATAGTTAGAATCAAGTCAATTCTAAAGAACTACGAGAAAATTACTGGTTCTAGCCTAAAGAATGGAGTAATTCGTCCTTACGATATTGAAAGTCAGATTAACTTAATGCTTGAGGCTAGTAAGTTTAACGAAACTATAGCTAATGCATACGAAGAATTAGCTCCTCACAAGCTTTGTAAGTATGTTTATGACTTATCTAATGCATTTAATACCTTCTATCATGAAAACAAGATTATAGCTGAAGAAGATAAGGAAAAACAAGAATCTTGGATAGCACTTATTAAATTAGTATTAGAAATATTAGAAACAAGTATCAATATCCTTGGATTTAAGGCACCTGAGAGAATGTAATTCAAAAAGTAAGGTGGTGTAGAAAGTTCTAATTAAGGGTATTAACACTCAAATTATGAACTTTAATACTATGAAAGAATTATTAGCAGGCTTAATTGTCTATAAGAACATGAATAGGGGAGAGATTCTTCTCTCCCTTGCAGAAATAATTAATGATTATAAAACTGCAAGGATAGGTGGAAGTGATTTAGCCTATAAAAAGTCAGCATATATTAATGCTATTTACGAGCAAGTTCACCTTCTTCTAGATTTAGCAACTGAATATGGCTTTGATGAAAACTTATGGCAAAACTATCTAGCATTTATTATTGCCACTAGTGAGAATCCATTTAGTGTTATATGTGAAAAGGCAGGGGCTAAGGAAGGAAGCGTAAACCAATTTGCGAAATCTGACTTTAGCATATTTAAAAAGCTTTTTGATTATGATTTTTCAGATATAGAAGAAGAACTAGGTATTAATTGTTTTACAACTATCACCAACTATAAGGCTATTGAAAAGAATACAAAGAGATACAACAAAAGCGTAAGTGATAAGGTAAGAAGGTTAAGTAGGGATATTAATAAGGCTAAGGATAGTAATGAAATCTTTGAGATTGTTACTAACTTCTATAAGACCTATGGAGTAGGAACCCTTGGACTTAACAAGGCCTTTCGAATAGCCTATAGGTTTAATGACTACAAGCATAGGGAAGTTATATTAGAACCAATTAATAACACTGATGATATTGTCTTAGATGATTTAATAGGTTATGAAATCCAAAAGAAAAAGCTTATAGATAATACAGAGAGTTTTATAAATGGCAAGAGTGCAAACAATGTCCTCTTGTTTGGTGATAGTGGAACAGGCAAGTCATCAAGTGTTAAGGCGATTTTAAATGAATATTATGAGAGAGGGCTTAGAATGATAGAAGTCTACAAGCATGAGTTTAAGGACCTTTCTAGCGTAATAGCCCAAGTAAAGAATAGGAATTATAAATTTATTATATTTATGGATGATTTGTCCTTTGAGGAGTTTGAAACAGAATACAAGTATCTTAAGGCTGTTATAGAGGGTGGTTTAGAAAAGAAACCAGATAATGTACTAATCTATGCCACATCTAATAGACGCCACCTAATAAGAGAGACTTGGAAGGACCGTTCTGATATGGATGATGAACTGCACCGTTCTGATACAATGCAAGAAAAACTATCCCTAGCATCAAGATTTGGTGTAACTATTAATTACTCAGCGCCATCTTATAAAGAATACATTGAAATTGTTAAAGGAATCGCAAGTTCCATGGGTGGTCTTAAAATTGACGATAAAGACTTAGAACAACAGGCAAAGATGTGGGAACTAAGCCATGGAGGAGTATCTGGTAGAACAGCCAGACAATTTATTAATTATTTGATTGGGCAAGGCTTAATAGAAGCTTAGAAATTGGCCCTTAGGAGATATGATGAAGAAGCAAGATTTTAGTTATGATTTACCAGAGGAATTAATAGCACAGGACCCTATTGAAGATAGGTCTGGTTCTAGATTAATGGTACTAGATAAGGTAACAGGCAACCTAGAACATAAAATTTTTAGAGATATTATAGATTATTTACATGAGGGAGACTGTCTTGTATTAAATAATACTAAAGTAATTCCAGCAAGACTTATAGGTGAAAAGAAGAATACAGGTGGTAGGGTTGAGCTTCTCTTACTAAAAAGAAAAGAAAACAATATTTGGGAAACCCTAGCTAAGCCAGGTAAGAGTGCAAGGGTAGGCCAAAGGCTTGTTTTTGGAGATGGTCTATTAGAGGCTGAAGTTCTTGAAACTAATCAAGAAGGAAATCGATTTGTTAAATTCTACTATGAGGGAATATTTGAAGAAATATTAGACCAACTTGGCCAGATGCCACTGCCTCCTTATATAACCCATGAGTTAAAGGATAAGAATAGATATCAGACAGTATATGCCAAACATGAGGGTTCAGCTGCAGCCCCAACTGCAGGACTTCACTTTACTGACGATTTGCTAAGACATATTGAAGAAAAGGGAGTAACTATTGCTAATGTAACTCTACACGTAGGTCTTGGAACATTTAGGCCAGTAAAGGAAGACAATATATTAGAACACCATATGCATTCAGAATTTTATCAGATAAGTAAGGAAGAAGCTGATAAAATAAATAATGCTAAGAAAAAAGGTGGCAGGATTATTTGTGTTGGTACAACTAGCTGCAGAACCATAGAATCTGCTGCTAATGAGGATGGCCAAGTTGTAGCAGGAAGTAAGGATACTGATATTTTTATATATCCAGGCTACAAGTTTAAAGTATTAGACTGCTTAATAACAAACTTTCACTTGCCTGAATCAACCCTTATTATGTTAGTTTCTGCCTTAGCAGGGCGTGATAATATATTAAATGCCTATAATACTGCAGTTAAAGAAAGATATAGGTTCTTTAGTTTTGGAGATGCTATGTTTATTCATTAATAGACATAATTTACAAGTCTATCTATTGTTTAGTTTTAATGGTTTTATTTGACAAAGAATTAACATTTTATAAAAAATAGCTAGAATATACTTGTTAAAAAAGCTCATATTTGGTATCATTAATATAAAACAAGTGTAGATTATCCACATTTGTCTACTAGCTTATTTATATATGATATATAACAAGCTACATTTTTATATGGTTTATAGGTTAACCGTTATAAAAACCTAAATATAAGATGTAAGGATGGTTAATGTTATGGGATTAGTTACAACAACTGAAATGTTTAAGAAAGCATATGAAGGCGGCTATGCAATAGGTGCTTTTAATGTTAACAACATGGAACTTATTCAAGGAATTACTGAAGCTGCAGGAGAATTAAAGGCTCCACTTATTCTGCAAGTATCTGCAGGAGCAAGAAAGTATGCTAAGCATTCATACTTAGTTAAATTAGTAGAAGCAGCTCTTGAAGAAGTAGACATACCAATAGCACTACATTTAGATCACGGTGCAGATTTTGAAATTTGTAAGTCAGTTATTGATGGTGGATTTACATCTGTTATGATAGATGGTTCTCATCTTCCATTTGAAGAGAACATTGCTCTTACTAAAAGGGTAGTAGAATATGCTCACTCTAAGGGAGTAGTTGTAGAAGGTGAACTTGGCCAATTAGCTGGAATAGAAGACGATGTTAATGTATCTGAAGAAGATGCAAGCTTTACTCAACCAGATGAAGTTGAAGAGTTTGTTGATCGTACAGGAGTAGATTCATTAGCAATTGCAATTGGAACAAGTCACGGTGCATTTAAGTTTAAACCAGGACAAACACCACAATTACGTTTTGACATTTTAGCAGAGATTGAAAGACGTTTACCAAACTTCCCAATTGTACTTCATGGTGCATCAAGTGTTTCACCTGAATATGTTAAGATAATCAACGAGAATGGCGGTAAATTACAAGACGCTATTGGTATTCCAGAAGATATGTTAAGACAAGCAGCTAAGTCAGCTGTATGTAAGATTAATATTGACTCTGACTTACGTCTTGCACTAACTGCTGGTGTTAGAGAAGTATTATGGCAAAAGCCTGAAGTATTTGACCCAAGAGGTTACTTAGACCTAGGTCGTCAATATGTAAAAGAGCTTGTTAAGCATAAGATTGTTAATGTGCTTGGCTGTGATGGTAAGGCATAAGTATAACAAGATTATTTATAAGAGCTAATGAATAAAAGGATATGCTTATAGGCATACTTTTATACATAGTTGAACTTTTAAATAGGGCCCAGTTTTTTTGGTATCACAAATCTTTGTGAATATTAAGAAAAACTGGGCTTGTTTTTTTGGCTATTAATACATATAAAATTTAGTTAAGATATGATACAATTGGAATAGATACAATCAACAAATTTACTAGTTATTATACTTTGATGAGGTGAAATGTATGCAATACAAGGAAATAGGCAAGACAGGTAAGAAGGTCTCTATATTAGGAATGGGGACTATGCGACTTCCAGAAGTTATGCAGGGGAATGAGAAGGTTATCGATGAGGATAAGGCTATAGCCATGATTCGTCATGGTATAGATGAAGGAATCAACTATATTGATACTGCTTATATGTACCATGATGGTCAAAGTGAGGTTCTAGTTGGTAAGGCCTTAAAGGATGGATATAGAGAAAAGGCCTATATTGCTACTAAAAGTCCAGTATGGCTTATACAAAAGGAAGAAGACTTTGACATTTTATTAAATGAACAACTAGAAAAACTTCAAACAGATCATATAGATTTTTACTTGCTTCATGCTCTTAATAAGGAAAGGTTTGAGGATACTGTTTTAAAGTTTAATCTAATTGAAAAGATGGAAAAGGCAAAAGAAGACGGACGTATAGGTCACATTGGTTTCTCTTTCCATGATGATTTAGAAACTTTTAAGACTATTGTTGATGCAACAGATAAGTGGGAATTTTGTCAAATTCAGTTTAATTATATAGATACATATTACCAAGCAGGAATTGAAGGACTAAGATATGCAGCAGACAAGGGTCTTGGTGTAATTATTATGGAACCCTTACTAGGTGGAAAGTTAGCTAATCCTCCACAAGTTGTATTAGATGTTTTAGGGGATGCAAAAACACCGGTTGAGTCTGCCCTTGACTTTGTTTGGGGTAATCCTGAGGTTAGCTTGCTTCTAAGTGGAATGAGCACTATGGACCATGTTAAGGATAACCTTGTTTATGCAGACAGAGCTAATGTTGGTGGTTTAACAGAAGAGGATTATGAACTTTATGCAAGAGCAAAGAAGGCTCATGATGATTTAGCTCTTGTTCCTTGTACCAAGTGTAGATATTGCCTTCCATGTCCAAGTGACATTGATATCCCAAGAATCTTCGCTGTTTACAATTCCATAGCTTATGAAAATGAAGAAAAGGCAAGGAATAGTTATTCAAAAATTGATGTAGGGGCTTCTAGTTGTATAGAATGTCGTCAATGTGAAGAGGCATGTCCTCAAAATATTGAGATTAGCCAAGTTATGAAAGATATAGCAGCCTGGTATTAAACTTATATAATTATTTCATTTAAGAAAATTAATATTATTTTACTGGATTTTTAGTACTGTGAATTGGATTTTATAATCTAATTCACAGTATTTTTTATTTTAGTAATTATTTTCTTAAAATATTGCCATAATATATAATAAGTATTAAGAAATTGTTACAAAACTATTTAATTATATTGTTGGCTATTATGGGAATCATTATAGTAACCATAGTTTGGTATTAGTAACTTAAGCTACTTAATATTTATTAGAATTTACTAATGAGTGTCTTGCTAGACCTTCTAAGGAAAGGAGACGAAAGATGTACAATACTAGTAAATATAAGAAAGTATATATAGGAAATAGAAGAGGAAGATATTCCACTCCAAAGGTGATAGAATTTAATAAAGTAAGGCCTTATTATAGAAAGGTTAAATTTGAACAAACCAAAGAGGAGAAAAAGATTAAACTTTCGATTATTGCTGCTATCTTAGTTGGAATTGTATTTTTATATTTAGGTTTGGTTTTCCTAGGCACAAAGAGTGAATCTAATGATTTTGTAAAGGTAGATAAGGGTATTGAGCATAATGTAAACACTACTGAAGATGCTGAAAGGTTACTTGGGTTTAAGATAATTGGTATTAAAAATCTACCTACAAATTTCGTTCAAACCTATATTAAGGTGGATCCTACAAATAAAATATATAAAACTCATTTTGCTATAGTAGGCGAAGGTGAATCATTAAGTAATAATATAATGTTAATTCAAAAACAGACAAACCTAACTCCTATAGTAGGAACCATAGATGGAAATAGTGCTGAATATAGGGTGTTTAATGAGGAAAACGATGATATTTCAACTTATTTGAACCTATTTGATAATAAGTCCATTATAAATATTTTAAGGTGGCATGATGGCTCTTATGAATATATAGTTATTGGGGATGTAGGAATTGAAGGATTATCAAAGTTTGTATCAGATGCTTTAGGCCTTGAAATATCATTTAGTATCAGTAATAAGAGAGGTGGCTATAGAAAATAGATAAAAAGTGACTAAGTCACAAATAAAATTTATCAAAAAGTGACAAGTTTCCTTGATTTAAAGGAAACTTGTTGCTACTATATAATTATCTTAGAAAGATAGGAGTGATAATATGAATACATATGATTTGGTTTTAACTATTGAAAAAGAAGTTGAGAAGTATTACATGGAACAAGCAGAAAAAAATAAGGATGAAAGCCTTAAGAAAGTGTTTAA
>JAAYRG010000139.1 GCA_012518885.1 Clostridiales bacterium
AGGAGTATGGCCCTTACAGGTCCTGCCTCCACCCCAGCAATCTTTATAGGAACTGCAACAAGGAAGTACTTACCTTCTTCTATATCCCTAAGTTTTAGCCCTTCAAGTATTACAATATCCGCTCCTAGCAAGGTTTTATGAGTTTCGTGGTTTGGCTGACTCCTCTCAATTCCTAAAGAGTCAATGCCTACACCTTTAATTCCCTTCTCTGCTAGATATTCTGCACCTGTTTTATCAACATAAATAAAGTCAGTTTCTAGGATATCTTCAAAAGAGTTTTTAGTCTTTAATATTATAAAGTCACCTTTTTTAATATCTTTATCTTCTAGGTCTTCTTTGGATATACCATCAGTAACATAGGTTAGGTCAAATACTTTACAGTCAGTAACAACCTGTTCTAATCTAAAGGTGTCTAGTGTTTCCCCACCCTCAATCATATGCAAGGGCCTATCTAAGTGGGTTCCTGTATGAAGGTTCATCTCTAATCTTGATTCATAGGCAGACGCACCAGTTTTAAAGTCACTATCTACACTAATTATAGGTCTCTTAAAGTCCCTACCCTTGTAGACAGGCATATCTTTGTGTATAGTCATTGAAATATCATGTATCTTCATAATATCCTCCTTATATATTCCACCACTTCCTACCATCATTTGCTAGTAACTCAAATGCCTTTAAGGGTCCCATACTACCAGCATGATAATTAGGAAAGTTTTGTTCTTTACTTTCTCTATATTTGATTATAGGTTCTGCCAAAATCCAAGCTGATTCAACTTCATCCCATCTAGAAAATAGGGTCGCATCCCCTCTTAGCATGTCATAAATCAAACGCTCATAGGCTTCTGGTGTATTACCCTGTGTAGGACTTTCGTAACTTGTTTCCATAGGCATTGATATGATATCATTATGGGTCTGGAAATCTTTAGTATTAAAATACATACGCATACCAACCTTAGGTTGAATTCTAATAACTAGTAGGTTAGGTTCCTGGGATGTCTGCTCAAAATATAGAATATTAGGTAAAGCTTTAAATTGTACTACAATTTCAGCTTGATTTACTCCTAATCTTTTTCCAGTCCTTACATAGAAGGGAGTTCCATACCACCTAAAGTTATTTATATGCATTTTTAGGGCTACAAAGGTTTCTATATTAGATTTAGGGTCTACGTTTTCTTCTTCCCTGTATGCTATAACAGGTTCACCCTTAATTAACCCTTTATCATACTGGCCAAATACCACATTGTCCCTAAGTTTTTCTGGTGTAAATTTCTCTATAGCCTGAATTACTTTTTGTTTTTCATTACGTATAGCATCCATGGTTAAACTAACTGGAGCCTCCATTGCAACAAGAGACAAGGTTTGAAGTATGTGGTTTTGAACCATATCTCTTAAAGCTCCAGACTCTTCATAGTAGTTTCCTCTAGTTCCTATACCCTTGTCTTCAGCAATAGTAATTTGAATATTATCAATATATTTGTTACTCCAAAGGGCTGTAAATACTGGATTAGTAAAACGAAGAATCATAATATTTTGAATCATTTCTTTGCCAAGATAGTGATCGATTCTATAAATATCTTCTTCAGTATAAACATCTAAAAGACTATTATTTAATTCTCTTGCTGTTTTTAAATCTTTACCGAAGGGTTTCTCAATAATTAGCCTATTCCATGAAGAGCCTTCCTTTTTTGACAAACCACTAGAATCTAAACCTTTTACAATAGTCTGGAAATAATCTGGTGCAACTGCTAAATAATAGGCACGATTTCCGCCTGTATGTTTTTCTTTATCTAATTCATCTAAGAAAACTTTTAGGTCTTTATATCTATCTTTATCATTAAATTCTAATTGGTAATAGTAAATACATTCCTTAAGCCTAGCCCAGTGTTCATCAAGTATCTCATTTCTAGAGAACTCCTTAAGGGCCTTATATACAGAATCTATATACTCTTTCCTATCAATATCACGCCTTCCTACAGATACAATAGCAAAATGCTCAGGTAATAAGTCATCATAAACTAAATTGTATAAAGCTGGCATTAACTTACGCCTTGTTAAATCACCTGTCCCACCAAATATAACCATGATAGATGACAAGTTTTTGTTTGTTTTCTGGTCCATAGCGAATCCTCCTTAAAAAGCTACTCCATCCTTATTAGCCTTGCCAATTTGTATGGAATATACCCTCTACATCAACCCTTTCATAAGTATGAGCCCCAAAATAATCTCTTTGAGCTTGTAGCAGGTTTGCTGGAAGCATAGATGAGCGGTATCCATCATAATAGGATATAGCACTTGTAAAGGCTGGAACTGGCACACCTGCACTTACAGCCAGTGATATTACTTTTCTCCAATCACCTTGGTACTTATCTAAAACACTTGCAAAATAATCATCTAATAAGATATTGGAAAGGTTCTTATCCCTATTATATGCATCATATATTGTATTTAAAAATTGGGCTCTTATAATACAGCCACCTCTAAAAATCTTAGCTATTTCACCTAAGTCTAGGTCCCAGTTGTATTCCTTTGATGCTGTTAACATCAGATCAAACCCTTGGGCATAGGCACAAATCTTACTTGCATAAAGGGCTTTTCTTATGGCTTCAATGAAGGCTTTCTTATCCTCTATAATAAAGTCATTTTTACTTGGGCCACTGAGTTTCTTTGATGCTCCTATTCTTTGGTCTTTCATAGATGATAGGTATCGAGAGTATACCGCTTCTGTTATACTTGGAATTGGTGAACCTATATCAAGGGCTACTTGACTAGTCCACTTTCCTGTTCCCTTGTTGCCTGCCCTATCTAGAATCATATCAACTAGATAATTTCCTGTCTTTTCATCCTTTTTAGTGAAAATATCAGCTGTGATTTCTATTAAATAACTATTTAACTCTCCAGCATTCCACTCAGTGAATACTCCTTGGAGGTCTTCTGGAGTCATATTCAGTAATTCTTTCATAATAGAGTAAGCCTCGCTTATTAACTGCATATCAGCATACTCAATTCCATTATGAACCATTTTTACAAAATGGCCTGCCCCATTACCACCAATATAGGTACAACAAGGTTCATTATCTACTTGTGCAGATATTGTAGTTAGAATCTCCTCTACTAATTTATAGGCCTCTTTTGAACCACCAGGCATTATAGATGGCCCTTTTCTAGCACCTTCTTCTCCTCCTGATATACCTGTACCAAGATAATAGATACCTTTTTCTTCTAAGCTACTACTTCTTCTTATGGTATCCTTATAGAATGAGTTACCACCATCCATTATCACATCACCTTTTGACAGGTATGGGAGAAGTTGGTCTATAGTAGCATCTACAGGTTGGCCTGCCTTAACCATTAGTATAATCTTTCTTGGTACTTCTAGGGAGTCTACAAACTCTTCTATAGAATAGGTTCCAACAAGATTATCAAACTCTGATTCACCTATAAGTTGTCTTGTCTTTTCTTCACTACGATTATATACAGATACCGAAAAGCCATGTTCTGCAATATTTAGTGCTAGATTCTTGCCCATTACAGCCAGTCCTATAACACCGATTTGTTGTTTTTTCATATGAATACCTCCAATATCAATATTACAAGTAATACTGATTATATTTCTATTAATAATAGTTTCTACAGTTTTCAAGGTAAAATTAAATTACTGAGCTAATTTATATATATTTAATATGTCCTCTTTGCTTAGGACATCATAAGATTCAACACCTGCCTTGCCATTATTTGTTGTGGCATTTACAAGTAATTCATAATCCTTTTCTTCTATTCCAATTTCCTTCATAGACACAGGCATTCCTATTGTTCTAAAGTATTCTTTCATTGTTTCAATACCTAAAAGAGCTGTTTTTTCAGGATTATCTTCATCTAGTTCTATTCCCCATACCCTTGTTGCCATTTGAGCAAACTTTTCAATATCCTTCTTATACTCATACTTTGCCCAAGCTGGAAATACTACAGACAAAGCAGCCCCATGGGCCACTTCAAATATACCGCTAATATCATGAGATATTCTATGGGCTGGCATTAGCCTACTTCTTCCACATTCTGTTATTCCATTATGAGATAAACTTGACGCCCACATAAGGGTTGCCCTTGCCTCATAATTATCTGGCTCATTAATTACTACTAGGCCAGCATCCTTAACTGAAACTAAAAGACCTTCACTTATTCTGTCTGTCAGGTCAGCACCCTTTTCTGGACTATAGTATCTTTCCATTGTATGCATCATAATATCTACAATACCACAAGCTGTTTGGTATTTAGATACACTATAAGTTAGCTCAGGATTCATAAATGCAAAAATCGGTCTATTAGCATCTGTATTAATTGACCTTTTAAGCTTTGCCTCATCATGGGTGATTACTAGAGAGTTACTCATTTCACTTCCTGCTGCCGCAAGTGTTAAAACCACACCTACAGGAAATTTCTCGATTTTATCTAACTTTCTATAATTCTCAACCATATACCATGGGTCAAGGTCGTTAGCAAGACTAAGTCCAATTGCCTTAGCTGAGTCAATTACACTTCCACCGCCAACCGCAAGTATCATATCTACATTCTCTCTCTTGCCAAGTTCGACACCCTCTCTAACAAGGCTAAGCTTAGGATTAGGCTCTACTCCACCTAATTCGCAATAAGATATTCCTAGCTCGGTCAGGTTTTTAGTAATCTTATCATACAAACCTGTTTTCTTGATTCTACCACTACCGTAGTGAAGTAGAATCTTCCTAAAGCCAAGATCCCTAATTGTTTGTCCAAGTTTCTCTTCTACTCCTCTTCCAAAAAACACCTTTGTAGGAGTATAATATTCAAAATTTTGCATATTATCCGTCTCCTTTAAACTATTATAGTTATATTATAACAAACAAGGCTTTCAATTAGAATAAAAAGAGCCTAGCAAAACTCAGTAATGTGATTAAGTTACACAAACTATTTCACCCTAAGAATATCCAAATAATCATAGTGTGGTTTTGCCAAGCTCCTTTATACAATTATTAACTTCCTATCTAGTTAATTTATCAATTACCATTCCAATTTCTTTTAACTTTATATCTGCTGCTTTAGAATCTCCTGATTCTACTGCTGCCTTTACGCAAGAGTCAATATGACCATGTAAAACCTCATTATTGACCTTTCTCAAAATGGCCTGTGTAGCCATTATTTGATTAGACACATCAATACAATACCTATCCTCTTCAATCATTTTGAGGATCCCATCGATTTGTCCCCTTGCTGTTTTTAGAAGTCTAGTGACTTTCTTTTTATCAGCTTGCATTAAATCTCCTCCGACTTCTATTTAGCCAAAAAGCCCTTTCTTTTCTTTAATTGATGTAACTTCATATCCAGCTTCCTCAATCACGTCCTTAATGACCTGGTCAGAAACATCCTTTGAATATGTTACAATAGCTCTATTTTTCTTTAAATCAACCTTTGCACTGATTCCATCGATTTCCTTTAGTACCTTATCAACTCTAGCCTGACAATGCTCACATGTCATTCCTTTAATTTCAACAATCTTTTTCATTTTCTTCATTCCTTTCTTTATTTAAACCTACGAAGTCTTAATGCATTAGTTACTACAAACACAGAACTTAGGCTCATCGCAGCTGCCGCTATCATTGGATTAAGGGTTAAATTAAATGGAATAAACAATAACCCCGCTGCTAGCGGTATACCTAGGGTGTTGTAGAAAAATGCCCAAAATAGGTTTTGTTTTATATTCTTTATAGTTGCCTTACTTAGCCTTATAGCTGTAACTGCATCTTGTAAGTTACTATTCATTAATACAATATCCGCAGATTCAATGGCTACGTCTGTTCCAGCACCAATTGCAACTCCAACATCTGCCCTTACTAGGGCTGGTGCATCATTAATTCCATCACCTATCATTGCAACCTTATTGCCAGAATCTTGGATTTGCCTTATTTCTCTTTCCTTATCTTGTGGTAATACATCTGCAACAACATAGTCTAGTCCTAATTGCTTTTGGATTGCCCTTGCAGTCTTTGTATTATCACCTGTTAACATTACCACATTAATGCCCATATCTTTAAATTCTTTAATTGCTGTTAAACTACTTGCTTTTACAACGTCTGCTACTGCAATAACTCCAATTAGTTTCTTATCCTTTGCAAAGAATAAAGGAGTTTTCCCTTCATTTGCAAATTTATCTGCAATTTCTTCTTGTTCTTTAAGGTCTATACCATTCTCATTCATATAGGCAAGGTTACCTGCATTGTATTCATTACCACTTACCCTTGCATATATTCCCCTACCTGATATTGCCCTAAATTCCTCAACATCTCTAATGGGGATATTCTTTTCCTTGGCCTTTGATATTATGGCTTCTGCTAGGGGATGTTCTGAAGGCTTCTCAATAGAAGCTGCTAGTTCTAAGAACCTATCCTTATCCATGTCATTAAACACAATAATATCTGTAACCTTTGGCTTTCCTTCTGTTATAGTACCTGTCTTATCTAAAACTACAGTATTTACTGAGTGAAGGGTTTCTAGGGCTTCTGCTGACTTAATTAAGATACCATGACTTGCCCCCTTACCTGTTCCTACCATAATTGCAAGTGGCGTTGCTAGTCCTAGGGCACATGGGCAAGATATAACAAGTACTGCTATTCCTATTGACATGGCAAACTCAAAGGAACTGCCAAATAATAACCATACTATTGTAGCAACAATGGCTATTACAATAACTACAGGTACAAATATACCACTTATCCTATCTGCTAGTTTAGATATGGGTGCCTTAGATGAACTCGCTTCTTCTACTAATTCAATTATCTGTGCAAATGTAGTATCTGCCCCTACCTTTGTTGCCTCAAACTTAAAATAACCCGTTTTGTTAGTTGTTGCAGCAATTACCTTATCCCCTACATTCTTTTCTACTGGTATACTCTCACCTGTAAGTGCAGCTTGGTCAATTGCAGTACTTCCTTCAACTATAATACCATCAACTGGTATGTTTTGGCCTGGTCTTACAACAACTATATCTCCAACTACAACCTCCTCAACAGGAATCTCAACCTCATTACCATCTCTAATAACAAAGGCTGTCTTTGGTGCAAGGTCTAGCATCTTAGATATAGCTTCTGATGTCTTTCCTTTAGACCTAGCTTCTAGGTACTTACCCATAGTAATTAAAGTTAATATCATACCAGCCGATTCAAAATACAGGTCATGGGAATACTTCATAACCATATCCATATCACCATGGCCTAAACCATATCCAATCCTATAAATAGCAAATATTCCATATACTAAGGCTGTACCAGAACCTATAGCAATTAGAGAGTCCATATTGGGATTACCCTTAAATAATGTTTTAAATCCTACCTTATAATACTTGCGATTTACATAAATAATTGGTAGAGTGAGCAAAAATTGGGTAAAGGCAAAGGATAGTGCATTCTCATGGCCAGTAAGCCAAGAAGGAATTGGCAGGTAAATCATTGGCCCCATAGCAATATAAAATAGGGGAAGTAAAAATACAAATGATATTATAACCCTTGCCTTTAATTCCTTTTCTGCTTCTTCTACTAGGCTAGTTGCCTTCTTTTCCAAACTTTTATCAGTGCTAGAACTTGCTTTAGAACTATCTGTGTAAATAGAAGCCCCATAGCCTGTTTTTTCAACAATCTCTATAATTTTATTATCATCAATAACTTGCTCATCATATTCAACAGTCATAGTATTGTTAACTAGGTTCACATTAACATCTATTGTGCCTTCTAACTTTTTGACACTTCTTTCAACAGCTGCTGAACATGCAGAACACGTCATTCCTGATACACTAAACTTTTGTTTCATGATCAGTCTCCTTCCTTACCACTATACCCCCCTGGGGTGTCTTTCCTTTAGTATATTATACACTTTCAACATTGTCAATTATTATTAATTATTTACAGGTATAACGAACTTAATACACGAACCTATATTATACCTAAATCCCTAGCAGCCTTCTCCCAATATCTATCAGGGATATTTTTATAGTCTGCTTCAAACCCCTCTTCTATTGCATAATCATAGGCCCGTTTCGAACATAAGGGCCCCCAGTTTATTCCTTCTTCAACTGACTTTATAATACATTTAGGCCATAGTCCACCCTTTTCCATAAGTGAACTATTATGAAACATTCTACGAAATTTATCTATATCATAGGAAATTCCCCTATACTCTACTTGCCACCTGTCTTCTATCCATTCTATAATACAATAATGGGCCGTTGCTACCTTACCAATAGCAACCCCTACTGAACCTGGATTAATTAAGACCTTGCCATTATACTCATAATATGTTTGTCGATGTGTATGTCCACAAAGAATGTAATTTTCTTGTGTTAGGTCCATATATTCTCTAGTATTTTGTGTATCCTCATAAAGAAGTTCCTTTATGTTTCTTTGAGACCCATGAACTAGTAGCAAGGGGTCTGTACCTTCTATATTTACACTACATGATATAGGAAGACTTCTTAGAAAATCCAAATCTTCCTGCCTTAGATTTTCATAAGTATAAAGCAAGCTACCCTTATAGGAACAGTAAGTCCAACCATCATCTATACCATTATCATGATTAATAAGGTATTGTTCTCTATTACCTTTAACAATCCATGTCTTGTAATCTTTCTTTAATCCCTTAATTAAATCTATTGTAGCTTGTGGATTAGGGCAATCACTAATATAATCTCCTAACAAACATATACCATCTATAAAAGATTTGCTTATATCTTCAATACAAGCTGAAAATGCTACATTATTACTATGGACGTCACTTAAGACCGCTAATCTCATATTTTGGGAGTTCAGTAATTATATTGCAGAACTCCGCTACACCACCCTTCTGCCAACAAGTTCTATACTATATCTTCTACTAATTTTATTTTAACATGATAAGAGGCAATAATCAAAAGCACTTTGTGTATTTTATAACAATTTCTATAAAGTTTAGCTACAAAGTAGAAATACATGGTATAATCATTATAATAATATATTTTTTATGATAACCTAGGAGGAAATATGCGTACAATACTCTATCTAGTGCGACATGGAGAAACTGAGTGGAATAAGGAATATCGCTTTCAAGGAAGAACCGATATCCCCCTATCCAAAGAAGGTATGATTCAGGCTGAAAAAGTTGGACAAAGGTTAAAGGATAAGTTTGATGTAATCTATACTAGTCCTTTAACTCGTGCAGTACAGACAGCTGAGATAATATCTAAGACTTCATCTATGTCACCTATAATATACGATAACTTAATTGAAGTTGACTTTGGCGAGTGGGAAGGTCTTACATTTGAGCAAGTTGAAAGAGATTATGCCAAAGAATACAAACTATGGAAAACCGACGAAAATTTAGGTCCTATATTAGGTGGAGAGCAAAATATGAAGAATGCCGCTATTCGTGGAAAAAAGGCCCTTTTAGATATTGTTTCAAAAAATAAGGGCAAAAATATCGTTGTAGTTGCCCATGGAGCTATAATAAAGGCCAGCCTCATTGGTATCTTTGACCTTAAAGTTAACATGATTCAACACATAACCTTAACCAATACCTCAATAACCACTTTAGAGTTTTCAGGTGATGATAATGAAAAACCTCTAATAAGAGGCTTAAATGATAGATGGCATTTAAAGATATAACAATTAAAAATATCGGTAGTCTGTATCTTTATTTAATACAAACTACCGATATTTTTATTTATACATATTTTTGAGGAGAATATTATAGAAAATCTTTATAATATAAGATTTATTGGAGAGGATTTTTCTTATATTTATTTATGATTTCTACATCTGTAAATACTGGTCTATCTTACCATGGTTAAAATATCTTGTTTTGGAAGAACTCCAACCTTCTTATTAACGATTTGTCCGTCTTTAATAACAACTAATGTAGGAATGCTCATAACCTTAAAGTTCCTTGCTAGTTCAACTTCTTCATCAACATTAACCTTAGCAACCTTTATACTTCCTACAGTTTCATCTGCTATCTCATCAATAACAGGTGATAGCATCTTACAAGGTCCGCACCAACCAGCCCAAAAGTCTAAAAGCACTGGCTTATCAGATTGCATAACCTCACTCTCAAAATTTTCTCTAGTAATCGTAACTACATTCATACTAATACCCCTTTCATAATAAAAAGAAAACTTTCTATTTCTTAAAATTCTTCTTACTTTTACTCTATATGTTTACTTTAATTAATGGCTTTATCTATCCAATTACTATCTATATTATACACCTCTTAAGATTTCTTTCCGTAACTAACTCACATAGACTTACCTTGTCATATTCTAGACAATTATGTTTTTCCTTCTTTACAATTAGAGCCTAAAATGGTATACTTTTAACATAATTAAAGATTTATGGCATGAGACGAAGAGACGCCGCACAAAAATTATCCTTATTAGGGGTATTTTTTGTGTGGCGTTTTTTATTCTTTTACATTAAGGAGGAAGTTTATGAATGACTTATACGACATAGTCATAATCGGAGCTGGGGTCTCCGGAACTTATATTGCAAGAGAATTATCAAGGTATGACCTTAAAATCCTTATCCTTGATAAAGACAATGATGTAGCAAATGAAACAACTTCAGCAAATAGTGCAATTATCCATGCTGGCTATGACCCTAAACCAGGTACAGCTATGGCTAAGTTTAACGCACCTGGCAACCTTATGTTTGATAAGGTTTGCAAGGAACTTGATGTTCCTTTTAAAAGATGTGGTTCTTTAGTAATTGGCTTTGATGACCATGATAAAGAAACAATTGAGACCATATACCAACGTGGCCTAACTAATGGTGTTCCTGACATAAGAATATTAAACCATGATGAGGTTTTAGAAATAGAACCCAATTTAAACCCAGATGTTAAACTAGCTTTATATGCACCTACCGCAGGTATTATAAATCCTTGGGAACTAGCCATAGCTCTTGCTGAGAATGCTATTGATAATGGGGCAGAACTAAAATTAGAAACTAGGGTTACAGATATCAAAAAAGAAGATGATTCATATCTAATAATTACAGACAAGGGCAACTACCTAACAAAATATGTGGTTAACTGCGCAGGTGTTTATGCAGACGATATACATAATATGGTTGCAAAACCTTCATATTCAATTAGACCACGTAAAGGAAATTATTATGTACTAGATAATTCAGTTAAGAACCTAGTAGACCATGTAATATTCCAAGCACCAACTAAAAAAGGAAAGGGTGTCCTAATAGCACCTACAGTAGATGGTAACTTCTTAATTGGACCTGATTCCGATTTTATAGATGATAAAAATGATAATTCTACTGGTATGGATAATCTTAACTATATTAAGAACTCAGGCTTAAAGTCCTGTCCTTCAATACCATTTGATAAAGTAATTCGCTCATTTGCAGGGCTTAGGGCAACAAGTGATCACGAAGACTTTATAATAGGAGAGGTAGAAGATTCCAAGGGTTTCTTTGAAGTAGGAGGGTTTGAATCCCCAGGCCTTTCTTCTATTCCAGCAGTCGCAGAATATGTAGTAGACCTAATAAACCAAAGACATGGTGGTTTAAGGAAAAAGGACGACTTTAATCCTACAAGAAGACCTGTAATTCGCTTTAATCACTTACCTCAAGAAGTGAAGGCCAAGCTTATACAAAAGGACCCTGCCTATGCAAATGTTATTTGTCGCTGCGAGACCATAACTGAAGCCGAAATTGTAGACTGCATACATAGAAAAGCCGGAGCAAGAAGTCTAAAGGCTGTAAAAAAGAGGGTAAGACCTGGAGCAGGTCGCTGCCAGGGTGGCTTTTGTGGACCAAAAGTTGTAGAAATACTAGCACGAGAGCTAGGTAAAGACTGGAGCGACATTCCTTATGATAGTAGTAAGGCATATATCTTAACAGGTGAAACAAAGGAAGAATCCGGAGGCGAGAATTTATGATAAATTACGAGGTTGTAGTAATTGGTGGAGGACCAGCTGGACTTGCAGCAGCTATAGAAGCCAAGAGGAATGGGGTAAATAATATACTAGTAATTGAAAGGGATAGAGAATTAGGGGGTATATTACAGCAATGTATTCATAATGGTTTTGGACTCCATGTTTTTAAAGAAGAATTAACAGGTCCAGAATATGCCCATCGTTTTATTAAAGAATTAAAAGATATGGGAATTGAATATAAGCTTGATACTATGGTTCTCTCCCTTAATAAAGAGAAAGTAATCCACGCAATCAGCCGTGAAGATGGATATATGATAATTAAAGCAAAGGCTGTTGTCCTAGCTATGGGATGTAGGGAACGAACTGCTGGTGCAATAAATATACCAGGGACTAGACCATCTGGAGTCTTTTCAGCAGGTACAGCCCAAAGATACATAAACATTGATGGTTATTTGGTTGGTAAAAAAGTAGTAATTCTAGGTTCAGGTGATATCGGCCTTATTATGGCTAGAAGAATGACCTTAGAAGGCGCTAAGGTTCTTGCAGTAGCAGAAATTATGCCTTATTCTGGTGGCCTTAACAGAAATATAGTACAGTGTCTAAATGACTACAACATCCCCCTATATCTAAGCCATACCATAACCGAGATAAAGGGAAGAGACAGGGTTACATCTGTAGTAATTTCACAAGTGGATGAAAGTATGAAACCTATTCCTGGAACAGAATTTGAACTTGAATGTGACACAGTACTCTTATCAGTTGGCCTAATTCCTGAAAATGAACTATCAGAACAGGCTGGAATAGAAATAGACCCAAGAACTAAGGGCCCATATGTTACAGAAACTATGGAAACTTCAATAGATGGAGTCTTTGCTTGTGGAAATGTAGTCCATGTCCATGACCTTGTAGACTTTGTAACCGAAGAAAGTCGTAGGGCCGGCAAAAACGCAGCCAAATACGTTAAAGACCTAATAACTAACCAAGGAAAATCTTTTAATACAAAGCCTTCAAATGGAGTAAGCTATATTGTTCCACAAAAGGTTAGAGTGGATAATATTGATAATACTCTTGATATCTTCTTACGAGTAAGAGCTATTTATAATAACGCAAAGTTAGTTCTTAAGGCAGATGATGAGGTCATAAAAGAATACAATAAAAAACACCTGGCACCAGGTGAAATGGAACACCTTGTCCTTCCTAAAAAACTATTTGCTGATAAAGACTTTGACACCTTAACTATAGAAGTAAAGGAGGCAAACTAATGGAAAAACACAATTTAATATGCATTAATTGCCCCATGGGATGTCGTTTAGAAATAACAATAACAGAAAACGGTGGCTGGCTGATAGAGGGTAACCAGTGTAAACGTGGATTAAGTTATGCTCAAAAAGAACTAACTGCACCCACAAGAACCTTAACCACAACTGTAAAAGTAAAGAATAGCCTATTAAGACGCCTACCAGTAAAATCAAGTGATGGTATACCTAAAGAGAAAATTTTTGAGGCCATGGCCCTAATAAACCAAGTAACCGTAGAACCTCCTATTTCTATAGGTGACATAATAATTGAAAACATACTTGATACAGGTGTTAACATTATCTCATCAAGAGACCTATAAACCCTATTAATTATAAAATAAGGTTAAGTATATAAAATTGGTTTCATTGTCAAGACAATAAAAGGAGTCTGTGATAAGAATAAGACATAAGTTACACGTGCCTTATCTTATCTACAAACTCCTTTTCTATATTTCGTAATATTTTTTATGTTTTGGTGTATCATATAAGTAACCTTATGAAAATTTATTTTAATATTTTTAATTATATGAAAATAATATTGTAATTATCTCATTTTTTCTATATAATTACTAATGTGTTCTTACATAACTAGTAGAAAGAAGGTTTCAAAATGAAAATCTATAAAACTAATAATTACTATGAAATGAGTTGCAAGGCTGCTAACATTATAGCTGCTCAGATGACACTTAAACCCGATAGTGTTTTAGGACTTGCTACAGGCTCTACACCTGAAGGTATATACCAACAACTAATTGCAAAATGTCTTAAGGGAGAAATTGACTTTTCTAATATTCAAACTGTTAATTTAGATGAATATGTAGGACTAGATAAGGATAACCCACAAAGTTACCAATACTATATGAATAGCAAACTATTTAGTCATGTTAATATTCCAGAAGGCAACTACCACTTACCTAATGGAATGGCTACAGATAGTGAAACAGAATGTAAGAGATACGACCAATTAATCGAAGATTTAGGATATGTAGATTTACAATTACTAGGACTTGGCTTAAATGGACATATAGGATTTAATGAACCTAATACTCACTTTTCAAAAGGAACTTATTTAGTTGGACTTGCAAAAAGTACAATTGATGCAAATTCAAGATTCTTTGAAAACTATGAAGATGTACCTCGTTTTGCCTATACTATGGGTATTAAGACAATTATGTCAGCTAAGAAAATCCTACTAGTTGTTAATGGTAAAGCTAAAGCCAAGATATTAAAAGAAGTTGTAACCGGAAGAATTACTCCAGAAGTACCAGCATCTATTCTACAACTTCATAATGATGTAACAATAGTTGCTGATAGCGAAGCCTTATCTTTATTATAATATATAGAATAAGTAGAATATAAAAATAAAAATCCCAGCAAGAATTAATATACGAACTGACCTACTAAAAGTAAGACTTTAAGGTCTAACTTTTAAAGAGTCAGTTCATATTCTTTGCTGGGATTATTTTATATAGCTAAAAGGTTAATTCTTGAAGCTTTTTCTTATCAATTATTTCAACTACACCACGAGACAAACGTACTATATCTTCCTCAGCAAAATAGTTTAACATCCTAGTTACAACTTCTCTTGCACTACCTATATATTTTGCAATCTGCTCATGGGTCATCTTAATCTTATTCTTTTTTGTCCTTGTAATTTCGTCATAAAGGAAAATTGCAAGCCTCTTATCAAAACTCATAAATAAAATTTGCTGCATAGCCCACATAGATTCCGAAAAATGGTCTATTATTATTCTATTAGTAAAATTCTCTACATAAACATTTTCTCTACATAGCCTTTCAAATATAATAGGAGAAACCTTTAACACTTCACAATCAGCTTCAGCATCAATATGAACATCAAAGGTAATTTGACTAATTACACAAGATGCTGAAAGTATACATATATCATTCTCTCCTAGCCTATAAAGTGTAACTTCTTTGCCTTCATCGGATAATATATAGACCCTTATATGTCCTTTTTTAATTAAAAGCACACCAACACAATCTACTCCTCCACCATGAATACGTTCACCCTTATTATATTTTACCTCTTCTACATAGGTCATTACTAGGTCCTTTTGATTCTGTGTTAGTTTATCCCAAAAACCTAGAGTTTTTGGTAGGTATTCCATATCCTTTTCACTTACCAAGACCATTCACCCCTTATTTACTTTTTATAATAAATTATAACACAACCAACAAAAATTGAGACCCTATCAATGCAAAAAAATTGTAGTGGTTAATTTTTTAACCACTACAATCTCCATCTTATAAGTACTTTATTATAAAATTACTACTTAAATATCTTTCTTCCAAAGTCCATGTAAGTTGCAATATTCATAAACAGCTACTGGTTCTTCTCCGTTTAATTCAAATACTGCCTTAGGCTCTTGTCCTGGTTCTAAGAACCTTACGTGCACTCCATTATTAGTTTCTAAAGCAATAAATTCAATATAATGTTCTTCAACCATTGGATGAACTACACTACCAATAACTGCTGTAACCTTGTTCCCTTCTACTGTTACATCAGGAACATGTTTTTCAGTAGCTGCATCTTCTGTATTAGCTGT
The DNA here is from genome assembly GCA_012518885.1 of Clostridiales bacterium. Classification (GTDB taxonomy): domain Bacteria; phylum Bacillota; class Clostridia; order Lachnospirales; family Lachnospiraceae; genus JAAYRG01. The sequence goes on from JAAYRG010000139.1 coordinate 15,807, forward strand.
TAATTCAACCATATCTTGCCCACAGCATACAGGAGTTACACCAGAAGCATGAAGATAAGTTACAATATTTCCACAAAGTTTACATCTCATAAATTTTAATTCTGGTTTCATATTTTATTCCTCCTTATATTTAAAAAGTTATTAGTAATCTTTAACTAAGATATGGAAGTGTGCTTGAGGATGGTCGCAAACTGGGCAAACATCTGGAGCGTCCTTACCAACATGAATATGTCCACAGTTAGCACATTTCCATATAGTATCCCCATCTCTTGAAAA
>JAAYRG010000140.1 GCA_012518885.1 Clostridiales bacterium
TATTTTGTAATTCTGTCCAATCATAAAAAAATTCACACATCTTTATGAATTATATACACAATATCATATATATTCTCTAAAAATATGTGAAGTTTATAAATATTAATACAATATACTAATATATTAACACTTAACTTCCCCTTTGTCTAGAATAGATTTCTAAAATAACTCTAAAACAATTATCCAGTTTTTCCATATATTATTTTACCTTAATAACTACCCCATTAACCTTAAATACAACTTATATTATGGCAAATTTTCTTATTATTACCAATTACTCTTGTTTTTCTTAGTAAGTTATTGTAAAATATTTACACGGAGGGACTTTCTATTTGCCTTATCTTTTTACATTACCATAATAGTTCTTTATATTTAGCTTTACCCTCCCCTATCTCTAAAGCAACTTTTACCATACATAAACCGACTAGCAAGCAATTGTTATCACAATTCTTATCCTTAACTAATATAATTATAATAAGTAGTACCTTAATATAAATATATCTTATAAATACTATCTGGCGTTTATAGTCTAATACCTATACGCCTATGTGAGGTGAAAGTTATGAGTGATTATGGAAAGATTATTTCAGAAAGAAGGCGGACAAGCCCCACTCCAAAGAACATTGTTGATGAACATGGAAGGTGTGTATTTGGTACCTTTGACAAGGAATTCGAAAACATGGACTTCCTAAAAATCAAGAAACCTACCAAGTTTCCTCAGTTTATGAACAAGCTTAAACTTACCCTTTGGCAAGCTACTGAGGTCCACTTTAAAGAAGGGGTTTTACTTGCTGTTGTATGTGACATGGGGATCTTCGGTAAGACCCTTAATGTTTTCTACGATAAGCGTAGTAAGAAGGTCTATACCTTCGATACTAACCTAAGGAGCAAGGACACTAAAATTGCACCTAATCTTCTAAATGGCAACATATCAGAAGCCCATACCAAGGATGGCTTCGTAAAATATGTTAATGACCTGGGTAATGACAAGTGCCAGCTAAGTGGAAGCCACAAGAACAAGGAAGGCGACAGTATTGAATATGATTTCACCCTTAGTAGAATAAGTAAGCCTAGCATTGTTTCTATACCATTTGGTGATAACAGGACTCTATATAGCCAAAAGGACTTCTTTAAGTGCGAAGGTAAGCTAACTATCAATGGTGAAGAACTAACCAGTGATGAGGACAGTACAGCTATAGTAGACGACCACAGAGGCTACTATCCACGTAAGGCCCATTATGATTGGGTGACTACCCTAGGCCGTTATGATGTAGGTGGCAAAAAGCAATACTTTGCCTTTAACCTAACCCGCAACCAAAGTATTAACCAACACGACTATAACGAAAACCTAATATGGTTTGAAGACAGAATTAGTCTACTTCCACCAGTTACCTTTACCCGCTATCCTAAGACTAAGAACTTCCAGAACTATGCAGAATGGTTTGTTAAGGACGAGTATGACATGGTTAATATTAAGTTCAAAGTCTATGGTATTAATGCCATGCTTCTTCATGCCCTCCTAGTTAACATAGACTACTATATAGCCTTTGGAGAACTTGAGGGTTATATAAGGGACGAGGACGGTAACAAGTACATATTAGACGGTATGATGGGAATGGGTGAAGATAAGACCCTACTATTATAGCTTGTCTTTAGTAATAATAATAAGATGCCATTTTTAATCTCCATCAATTAATATAATACATACAGATACCCTCCTAAGCTATTAGCCAGTGGAGGGTATTTGTTTTTGGTGTTTCTTAAATCTACCATATATATAATGAAAATGTATTAGAGCCTTTACCCTATCTTATATACCCTTCTATACAGATTCTCCTTTATTTCTTCAAAGGTCTCCTCATCTACTTCACTAGGTGATGTCATAATTATAAGGGGTATCTCACTTCTTCCCTCACCTAGGGCGGGTTGTATATAAGGGTAATTATTAAGGACGAAATTATTGCGTTTATAGAAACCAATTCGTCTACTAGCTATGTCTGTATCAGGTGGTTCAACCTCAAGGCATACAGTCTTACCAAGCATCCTAACCATTTCCCTTAGCATTGCTTCTCCAACCCCATTATTCCTATATGCAGGATTTACAGCAAAGTGTTCGATAAAAACAAACTTATCAAAATCCCATATAGCCATAAAGGCCTTAATCTCCGATTCTTCATCATAAACTACATATATATAATAGGAAGATTCTCTAAGTAGGGCCTTTTGGTCTTGGTAGCTTCTATACTCATCCATTGGAAAGCTCATTTCCATAATTTCATATAGCCTATCAAAATCTTTAATATTTAGCTTTTGTATCATTCTTAAATAATCTCCTAACTAGAATAAATCTTTAATTACAAGAATATATGATACAACAATACAACAAAAAAAGCCAGGAAGTTAATTCCTGACTCTTTATGGTAAATATAATTATATTCTATTTACGTTAGCAGCTTGAGGGCCTCTGTTTCCTTCAGTGATGTCAAAAGTAACTGTTTGACCTTCTTCTAAAGTTTTGAATCCGTCTCCTTGGATAGCTGTGAAGTGTACGAATACGTCGTCTCCACCTTCAACTGTAATAAAGCCAAATCCTTTCTCTGCATTAAACCATTTTACTGTACCTGTGTTCATTGTGGTACCTCCTATAAAAATAATATTTTTACATTGTAAATAAAAAAATTCACATATTTTTACAAATTATATAATACGTGTGCTTATATAATCTCTAAAAATATGTGAAATCTATAAATACAACCGTAATACAATGCTAAGTATAGCACGTAAGTTTCTCTTTGTCTACTACTATTCTAAAAAACTTATTATTATTTTCTATAAAAGCTTAATATTGTTTTATTACCCTACTTGGCTTACAATAACATTACTAAGACAAAGTAGGGAGAATGCCTATGCTATATAAACAAATCCTGGATGATTTTTCATCCATACCCAATCTTAAAACAAAAGACATTGACCAATACAATAAGAAACTTATTAAGAGCAAAGCTGATGTCAGCCAACTAGGGGACTATATCTTAACTCATAAACTCTTGCACCGTACTTATTTTCAGGTGTCACTAGGTCTAATGAAGGATTTTGACCAACAGTTTACCTTTATAGAAGAAAATGAAGACTACTTACAAGACTGGTGGCATGTAGACCAACTAACCCAGTTTGTAAAAAAGCCTATTTATTTCGACTATGCCTTTGCTAAAGCCAAGAAGTATACCGCTTCTTCCAAAACATTTACTAGGCGCTGGGGCTATGTGCTCTTCCTAACAGGCCTCCAAAAGGA
>JAAYRG010000141.1 GCA_012518885.1 Clostridiales bacterium
AATTTATCTGTTAAAGTTTTAACATTTGCTTGCAAATAATAAAAGGAATCCATATGACTCCTTTTATTATGGTAACCACCACGCATTAAATTCGTAATGTGGCATGTCTATAGCTCCACTAAAATAGTAACCTGGAGTAAGGCCTACTTCTTTGCCTATTTCTGCACACTTTCTAAAAAACTCCAGGTCACCGTAAGGATCATCAGTATTGTCTTCGCATATATCAAAAGCTCGTCTTAAGGTGTGTTTGCTGTTTCTAGTCCAAGTAACAACCTGGCCAGGTGTAGTCCTTCCTTGTTCATACAACATATCTTGTCTCTTCTGGGTCCTATAAGTTTCTGTTATACGCACAGAAAGTCCATTTTCTTCACATTTTTCTAGGAATTTAATAGCTAATTCCCTTGTTTTTGGACTAAGTTCTTCTAAGTCTTTTATTATATCACTAGTAGAGTCATCATTGTATTTATAGTCTCCCTTATCAAACATATAGGCATATAAACCTACCTTAGGAAAGACTACAAAGATAAGTAGTAAAATTACAATTATAAGACTTAAACTTAGACTTATTTTAAATAGCTTTTTACTTCTTTTCTTTTTTCTATAGTTTCTTCTTTGCTTTCTTCTTATTGTATGATTACTTGTCATCCTGTTCCCCTTTGGCTTTTATCTTAATAATTCAATATAGTTTTACTTTTCTAGTTTACTTATTTAGAGGCCTATTTACACTATCCTGCCGTCAACTATGTTAATTACCTTATCAGCCTGTGCAGCAATATCCATATCATGTGTAACTACTACAAGGGTCTGATTAAACTTCTTAGCAGATTCTTTCATAAGCTCCATTACTTCTTTTCCAGTGTTTTCGTCTAGGTTACCTGTAGGTTCATCTGCTAGAAGAATTGCAGGATTAGTAAGAAGTGCCCTTGCTATAGCAACTCTTTGCATCTGACCTCCAGATAATTCATCAGGAAAGTAGGATAACTTATCTTCTAAACCTAGAGAAGTTACAATTTCCATAAGTCTTTCTCTATCTGGCTCCTTATTATCTAAGTGGGAAGGCATTAGGATGTTTTCAAGTACACTATGTTCTGATAATAAATTGAATGATTGAAAAATAAAACCTATCCTTCTACGCCTTATTAAGGCGATTTCCTTATCACTTTTGTCATAGACACTCTCTCCTTCAAGGTACATCTTTCCTGAACTTGGTCTATCTAGAGCACCAAGAATATGAAGCATTGTTGACTTTCCAGACCCACTTTTACCTACGATAGCATAAAAGTAGCCCTCTTCTATTTCCAAATTTACATCCTTAAGGGCATGGACAGCCAATGCCCCACTACCATAAGTTTTATTTACATTTTCTAATTTAATTAAACTCAAATTAATTACCTCTCTTATCTACTTAGACTTCTAATATTGTAAACAGGTTGATTTTTGATAATTTTCCTTATAGGCATGTAATAAACTAGGGTTGCTAGTATTATAAAGGCAATGCTTATTCCTATGTGAATTTTTATAGGATACAGCCATAAGGAGTAGTCCATTGTAAAATATATTATAAGTGAAAGTATACCATGTCCTACTATTAAGGCTATTATGGCACTAAATAATCCTGTCAATAAATATAGAAGCTTAAATTGTTTACTAGTTACACCTAGGGCTTGTAGTATTCCAATACGGTCTCTTTCCTGTTCTATCTTAGAAAGAGTTGTATTGTAGAGAATTATTAATGAAATTCCTGCAATAACTATTCCAAGTACCCCAATAATTGAAGTAAAATTGAAGGCCTTTGCAAATACTGCATTAATATTCTCTTGGTAATTTATAAATTTAAAGTCTCTATCTACAGCAATTCTTTGTAGGTCAACAAATATATCAAGGTCATCTACTTCATCGTTAGTTTTAATATAAAAGAAGGTCTTTCCAAACTTAGTAGGAAATATACTATCAATAAGATTTTGTAGGTATGAAGTACCATTATTATAAAAATATCTCCCTGGACCATATATTGTGGCTGGATATAGCTTACCTACTAGGGAGTTAGACCCGATAACTACAGGGTTCTCAAGTGAATCAGCAAATGGCCACATTCCTATTTCAGGGAAGTAATGTATAATTCCACTAACTAAAGCCTCATAGCTTGCAACCTCATTAAGTTTTACCTCTCCTTCTAACTCCTCAGTTGCTACAGTCAGATAAATGGTATCTCCAACCTTTAGGCTTGAATCCAAATCATATATATCCTTAAATCTAAAGTCATAAGAAAGATCAAAGGCTCCTGATACATTAGAAAATATCTTCATTCTGTTTTTAAAATTAGTATTGTTTAAAAGAGTTAAGTCACTAATTTTATCTGTAGGAATATCCTTATTCAATCGATACATGGGCATTAGCACAACCACTTCATTACCTGCTTTAAACTCTTCCTTATTTAGACTTCCCATTGTTAGATGTTTAGTAATTTTATTAAAATCCCTGTCTACATCAATCCCATATATGTTAGTAATAATGGAGTCCTTGATTAAATGTTCATTAGATGAGTCGGTGTTTGAATACTCATCAAACATACCAAAATGCTCTCTTTGCAAGTAAGTAGGTAATAGGTCTTTAAAGACAGGATAAACCTCATGATCATTAATTGTTTCATACCACATGTAGGCATGTTCGCCACCCTTATAAACATCTACGGATACTACACCATCAACAGACTCTATCTCTTCTACTACTTCTCGTATTTCCCTGTTAGGCATACCAAATATTACTTCATAGCCATAATTTGGCTTATCAACTACAATTACTTGGTTGATATAATCTTGGAAGAATAAGTATGCTAAGAAAACTGATGATAATAAGACTGTAATAGTAACGGTATATAAAAGTGTAGTTATTAAGTATTTACTCTTATTAAATGCCATGTGCCTTAATGATATTTTAAAGAAACTTTGTCTGCTTAGTTTATATACATCCTTACTCTTTACCCTACTCTTTAGTTTTAGTGAGGAATTTTTATGTTTTGGTGATTTAGTTATTCGACCTGTTAGTGGAATGTTTACTGCCATAATAATTGGTAGCAAGATACCAATTACAACTGCTAGTATACCTATTAAGAGTCCAAATACAAGCAATCTATAATTAACATCAAATACTAAGTTAGTTATTTCATTCTGGTTCATAATAGTTATTAGACCTTTTGCAAGAGCAAATCCGCCTAATACTCCGAAGAAAAGGCCTATAATTAGTAAGTATACCCCTTCCCAGGCTATTAACTGAACTATTTGACTGTTTGTTGCTCCTATAGATTTAAGAAGGGCTAGCTTTCTTGTACGCCTACGCATCTGAGTTAGATATATTTGAAGAACAGCAAAAACTGTAGCTACAAATACAAATGCGAGAATACTATAGGTTAGGGTCCCTTCAGTGGAACCAGCAAGTTCTGGAAAGGCTAAAGAGTTTCTCTCTAAATCAGGATACTTATCCTTATATTCTTTAATAAAGGAAGTGACATCCATGTTAGATTCTATAAATATGTTAAGAGGTGGACTATAATCCTCAATGTCAATGACTAGACCATCATACTGGGTCTTATAGAATCCTTCTTCTAAGAAGAGTTTACCTGTCTCTTCACTTACAAAGGCATTAGCAACTACTGCATCTTTTGTATCCCATAACTTACTATAGGTTTCTATAATACCTGATACCTTCATAGGCCTTGAGATGATAACCCTTTGTGATACCATTACTCCATTCCTTCTTATGGTCTCAATGTTATCTTCTACTTGTTGTGAATCAATAGAACTAGCACCAGGATAGTACATATAAGACGTTCTTGTTAGTACTCTAGTTCCATTAAACTCTTCTAATTCTTGCTCATTTCTTCTATTTATAGTTGGGAAGATTGTAAACCATCCAACAACTTCTTTTATCATTAAAGCAAGTTTTTCTTCTTCATCTTCTACATCTTTAAAGAGTGATTCCAAATAGTCTTTACTTGCTTCTAAGGCATAGTCAATTTCATTTTTATTTTCCTTGTAATAGGTCTGATAGTAGTCTTCGCTGTGATTAATAGACTCAAGAAAGGCCTTGTTTAAGGCTTCCATAGCCTCAGTCTCATCTCTTTCAAATAGGGTTATTTCTGTTGCCACTTCAACAGTATCGCCTACTGATATAGGGTTCTTAAAGAAACTTAGTTGATTAAGCTCAATTACGATTTCATCTGGCCCCTTTGGCATACTACCCTCTAGTAATTTAAAATTACCAAGACTAGCCATTTCATCATTAATAGTCATAACATGGCCAAAATTATCTGATTTACCAATATAGCTGCTTATCCCAAGGCTCCTTATATTAGAATCATTTGATAGGTCCTCTACTACATCCTTATCATATTTATTAGGCATTATATTAAGTAGCGATCCTTGCCACTTACCAAACATATTAAATCTTTGTTCATATTTGGTTTTTTCTGAACTACTATGCAAAAGAATGGCTGATACTATAAATACAAAGGATAAGCTAATAACAAATACTAATAGAAAGCTATCCTTTTTTCTACCCTTTAATCCTGACCTTGCAATCTTTCGAATCATCTTGTCATTCTCCTTAATCAGATATGAAATGTAAATACTTTAGACTATTATTGCAAATATAATTGATAAAATCAATATATGTAAAATTAATTTGACTTTTATTTTCATTAAGCCATAATAGACTTTATGGACTTTTAAACTAGGAGGTTTTACAAATGAAAAAAAGTAAGTCAATTATACTAGCATTATTTTGCTGTTTACTGTGGGGGCTTGTATTCCCAATACTTAAGCTCCTATATGCAGAATTAAATATTACCGACAATTATGCTAAGGTTACATTAGCAGGAATGAGATTCCTATCAGCTGGTATTTTAGTTTTAATTTATTACAGATTATCTTTCAAAAGTTTTCCTAAAATAAAATCTATCAAAGAGTTTGCTAAACTAACTGTTTTAGGATTTTTTCAAACAGCTCTACTATATGCATTTTTCTTTATAGGTTCATCACATATAACAGGAGTTAAGTCTGCAGTACTTTCTCAGTTTGATATTTTCTTCATAGTCTTTTTAGCTCACTTTTTTCTTCCAAATGAAAAGATTAATTCAAAGAAGATTATTGGAGTAATACTTGGACTTGTTGGAATTGTTGTTGTAAACGTTAATAGCATAGGAAGTACAGACTCTCTCCTAAGCTTTACTCTTCTTGGTGAGGGTTTCTTAATTATTAGTGGTATTTTCGCTGCAATCGGAACAATTATAGCAAAAAAAATTGGTAAAGACCTTAATCCAGTTCTTCTTAATGGCTGGCAGTTAACCTTAGGTGGAGGTCTCTTATTAATATATGGGCTTATAACTTATGGTAAGCTAATATCTTTCCCAAATAGTCTTTCCTTTGTTTTATTTGTGTCATTAATACTGGTTTCTGCAGTTGCCTTTACCATATGGTATAGAATACTAAGGCATGTAAAGGCTAGTGAAATTACAATATATAAGTTTATGATTCCTATAATAGGGGCTATAGCTTCAGCCATTATTGTTCCAGGAGAGAGTTTATCAATTTATAGTTTTCTTGGTCTAATCCTTGTTTCTGTGGGTATATACTTTAGTAATAAGAAATAACACATAAAAACTTTCAAAATATCATAATATATACAGATTATATTAGGGAATGTGGGGGTTTTAAATGGACTTACAAGGTTCCCAAACATATGTAAATTTACAAATTACCCTGGCTAATTTATTAGAAGACTCTACCCTGCTTGATATTTATGAAAAAAAGTCTAACGAGGAAATATTGATACCAATAAGTTTCTTATTTAACACAAATGCTAGAAATTTAAGGTTTATTTCCAACAGGATATACCGTTTATTAAATGGAGAAACAACAACCTTAGAAAATCTTCAAACAGCCAGCATAAAGGAAGATGCTGAACTAAGACAATATAGAGAATACTCCCGTGTGGCTATTGAAGAAGGGTTTGACGATATTGCTTCCTTGTTTAATGGAATAGCTAATATCTTACTAAATCATGTACTTGCTTACCAAGATGCTATAGAAAACCTTATGAATGACCAGATGTATTGTAAACCAGAAGAATCCCTATGGATATGCCTTGGATGCGGTAACATACTAAGTGGTTTATGTGCACCTGAAAGATGCCCAGTTTGTGGTGTTCCTGGTGGCTATTATGACCAGCTTACAACCTATAATTAACCCTTAATTCTAATAATATATTGTTTGCTATGATACTCAATATA
>JAAYRG010000142.1 GCA_012518885.1 Clostridiales bacterium
AGATTCCTTCCTAATAAATAACTTGCAAGGTTCTTATATTCATCACCTATTTTTACAAGAGAATCAGCAAAGCCAATAACTCCAGGTTCATTAAGTAAGTTTAAAGAGTATTGGTTACTGCTTGCTTTAATTCCAGTTAAGGGTAGGAAGGTTGCCCTACCGAACTTATTTTTCTTTAAGTAGTCTATAAGCTTTTTGGCTGTATTCTCATTGTCTGTAACAATGTTTTGAATACTTCCACCAAGGGCTGTTTCTATAGCTGTTTCATATTTCTTATCTACCTTAATTAAATCTGCAACAACACCGTGGATTCCAGGTTCATTGTCTTTTAGGTCCATTATTTTTCGAATACTATTACCATACCCTTCATAACGTTCAGTCATGTTTATTAGGGAATTAAGTCTAGACCTTTCACTATGATAAGCTTGCTGCTTATTACTTATCAAACCACTTAGATTATCAATCTTTTCTTGTATAGAATTAATTTGGTCTTGGTATATGATAATCTGGTCATTAAACTCGCTTATTTCACTATTAAGCTTAACAAGATTATCTTTGGAAGTTTTTAAGTCATTATCTACATATTCTTCTTGAAGATTATACTCGATAATCTTATCATCAACTTCAGACTTCCTACCTAGGTTTTGTTCTAGTAGGGTTTCATATCTTTCTAAAATACTCTTATTATTGGATTCTTTATTAAGAGATTCAATAATGTCATTATTGTATTTCTCGATTTGCTTAGAATAATTAGAAATAGACTCTTTAGCTTCCTCTAGTCTAGAAATATAAGAAATTTGCTCTCCATCTATAGTATTTAGTTCATCATCAAGTTTTTTCTTTTCTTCTAAATACTTATCCTTTTCATTAGACTTTAGACTAATATCTTCTTCTAAGATTCTTATGCGGTCTTTAACTTGAGTTACTTGGTTATTGAAGCTTTGAATTTGCTCATTAATTAGCTTAATATCACCTTCGCTTTTTCCTATGAAGATTTTGTTTTCGCTAAGAGCCTGCTTGTCATTTTCAATATCCGTATTATATTTCTCTAACAAGATTTCAAGTTCGTCGTACTCTTCCTTTGACTTTGAATACTCTTGTCTAAGCTTAATAAGATTCTCTTCAGCTATTTTGGTTTTACCTTCTACTTCATCTACTAAGCTTCTAATCTTATCATTTTCTATTATAAACAAATTGGCTTCTAGTTTTTTGAGTTGTTCATAAATACCAAGATATTCCCTTGCATCTTTTGATTGCTTTTCTAGAGGAGGGAGCCTTTTTTCTATTTCAGCTAGAATATCACTTACTCTAACTAGGTTTTTCCTTTCCTCTTCTAGGTTTTTTTCTGTTATATTTTTTCTTTTTTTATACTTTCCTATACCAGCTGCTTCGTCAAATAGTTCTCTCCTATCCTCTGGTTTACTACTTAAGACTTTTTCTATTTGACCTTGTCCAATTATTGAGTAACCTTCTTTACCTATACCAGTATCTGTAAATAAATCAGTAATATCTTTTAGCCTACAGGCTGCCCCATTAAGCAGGTACTCACTTTCACCTGACCTGTAGACCCTTCTGCCTACAGTTACCTCATCATAATCAATTGGTAGCCTATGGTCTGAGTTATCTAGGGTAAGCATAACGTAGGCATATGATAGGGGTTTTCTTGTTTCAGTTCCTGAAAAAATAACATCTTCCATCTTAGAACTTCTAAGCTGCTTAGCACTCTGTTCTCCAAGTACCCACCTAACTGCATCTGCTACATTACTTTTACCACTTCCGTTTGGCCCTACAATACCAGTTATCCCATCTTGGAACTTAAAGGTTATTTTATTTGCAAAGGATTTAAATCCATATATTTCAATGCTCTTTAAATACATGTCATTCTCCAGCCTTTATTTTTTTAATAGCCTGATGGGCTGCTTGTTGTTCCGCTGCCTTTTTGGTTCTTCCCTTACCCTCGCCTAACTTTTCATTATTTAAAGTTACAGCAACGGTAAATTCTTTGTTATGATCAGGACCTTCTTCATTAATAAGTTCATATACTATTGCATCAGTATACTTACTTTGCACGAGTTCTTGCAAGATAGTCTTGCTATCGAAAAAGAGTTCTGCTTGTTCTATTCTATTGAGTACTTCCTTTGTAACAAACTCTTTTGCGTTAGTAAAACCACCGTCCAAGAATATTCCACCTATTATAGCTTCTAAGGCATCTGATAAAATAGAGTCTCTTTCCCTTCCACCAGTAGCATCCTCACCCTTACCTAAGAATAGGTAGTTACCAAGGTCCATTTGTCTAGCACAATAAGCAAGGGAGCTTTCCCTTACATAGGTTGCCCTTAGTTTGGTTAGATTACCTTCTGGCACATTAGGATGACTCTTATACAAATACTCACTAGTTATAAGCTCTAACACTGCATCTCCAAGAAACTCAAGCCTTTCATTGTTATATAGCTTGTGCATTTGCCTCTCGTTAGAATAAGAACTATGAGTTAAGGCTTGCCTTAGTAGGCTTTTATTATTAAATTCATATTTAATAATACCTTCAAACTTCTTCCAGTCTTTATTGTTTGAAATCTTTGGATTCATTGGCTTAATCATCTCCATAAATTAAATAACCCTTTCAACGGAACTATAGATAAGAGATTTTCCTAATTGAAAGGGCCTAGTTTAAAAACTATACTAGATTTCTTATTTCTTCTATTACATCTCCAACTGTTGTGATTTTTTCAACTTCTTCAGTGTCAATCTCAATATCAAACTCTTCTTCTATTCCCATAATAATTTGGAAAATATCTAATGAGTCTGCTCCTAAATCATCAACAAATTTTGTGTCTTCAGTAATTTCATCTTTTTCAACATTTAATACTTCACTAATAATATCTTGTAACTTTTCTAATTCCATAATATCTCCCTTTCTTCAAAACAATTCATCAAGTATTATCTTTTACGCTTTCACTAATTTCTCTTTGATTTTTTCGTTAATTTGTTGTTGGCTAAACGTAACGCATTGAATAATTGCATTTCTTACGTCTTTATGGGTAGAATTGCCATGAGTCTTTACTACAAGTCCATTAAGACCTAGTAGCGGCGCACCACCATAATCATCTGAGGTTAGGACTTTTAATGAGTCTTTAATGGAATCCTTAGCAAGTAATGCTCCTATCTTGCTCTTAGTATTAGACTTGAATGCACTTTTTAATACATCCATTAGAGCTATGGCAACTCCTTCATAAAGCTTTAAGATAACATTACCAACAAAAGCTTCACATACAATAACATCTGCTTCTCCATAAGGAATATTCCGTGATTCGATACTACCAACAAAGTTGATATCTTTACATTCTTTTAATAAAGGATATGTTTCTTTTACTAAAGCATTCCCCTTTTCTTCTTCTGTACCAATATTAACGATGGCAACCTTTGGGTTCTTAATTCCTACAACCTCTTCCATATAAATAGAGCCCATTCTTGCAAATTGGACTAGTTGGCTAGGTGTTGCATCTACATTAGCACCACAGTCAACTAAGAGAGAGTGTCCATTAAGAGTCGGAATCAAAGGCGCAAGAGGTGCTCGTTCTATACCCTTTATTCTTCCAACAATAAAGAGTCCACCTGTTAATACTGCCCCGGTACTTCCTGCAGAAACAAAAGCGTCTGCTTCTTTATTCTTTACTAAATTAAGAGCTACTACCATTGATGAGTCTTTTTTTCGCCTTATAGCTAAAGTTGGAGATTCATCATTAGTAATAACTTCACTTGCATGAACAATATCTACTCTTTCTTTGTCATATTCATACTTGCTTAGTTCTTTAATTATCTCGTCTTCTTTACCTACTAATATAACTTTTATGTTATGATCATCTTGGACTGCTCTAACTGCACCTTTAACTATCTCTACTGGTGCATTATCGCCGCCCATAGCATCTACTGCGACTCTTATATAATCCATATCTACTCCCGTCTGGACATATTATTGTAATGTGTCCTTTTAATATGCTATCTCTTAGTAAAAGCTCCAACAATTGATGTTTTATAACTCTAAATAAGCACATAGTCAATATACTAAATATAAACTTAAAAATCAACTATATATTTCTCAAAAAGGAGATTAGAAAAAAATAAAAAGGCTACAAGTAAAACCCTGCAGCCTTAAAATATATTTGTCTTTTGTTAGAAGAATGATTATAAGAATGTAGGTTATATTCTTAGCTGCTTTAAATTAAGTTAACCAAAACATATCTAAAATAATCAAACTACACCTTGTAAATATAAATGTCGGGTCCATACCAAATATCTATATAAAGATAAATAATATATATAAAATATATGTTACATATATTTTATATATATTATTATTAGTTGGTATATAATTTTATGCTTAATTATTGATTATTCTTGTTCTTCCTCAGATACCGCGTCATTAACTTCAACTGTTTCTTCTACTGCTTCTTCCACAAGGTCTTCATTTGAATCGCTTGCTTGTTCATCAAATTCAGCATCAGCAACATCTAGGTCATCCATAGCCTTGATACTTAAGCTGATTTTTTGATTCTCAACATCTAAATCTACCACTTTAGCAGTGATTTTCTCACCAATAGATAATACATCTGCTGGTTTTTCAACATGTTCTTTAGAAATTTGAGAAACATGTAGTAGAGAATCTACTCCTGGTTCTAACTCAACGAATGCACCAAAATCAGTCATTCTAGCTACAATACCTGTAACAATAGTACCTGGGCTATACTTCTCTTCTGCATTCAACCACGGGTTACTATCTTCAAATTTTAGGCTTAGTGCTATTCTTTCTTCAGTAATTTCTTTAACAAGAACTTCAATCTCTTCGCCAACTTTACAGATTTCATGTGGATCATCTACTCTTCCCCATGACATTTCTGAAATGTGAAGTAGACCATCAGCACCACCTAGATCTACGAATGCACCAAAGTTAACAATATTCTTAACTGTTCCTCTAACACGCATTCCTACTTCTATCTTTTGGAATAATTCTTCTTTTTGTTCTTCTTTCTTAGCTTCAATTAGCATCTTACGATTACCAATTATTCTTCTTCTTCTAGGATTGAATTCAGTAATAACGAATTTAACTTTTTGGCCCTTGTATTGCTCTAAGTTTCTTACATAGTGATCTGCAATAAGGCTTGCTGGTATAAATACTCTTACCTCATCAACAAGAACGCTTAAACCACCTTTAAGCACTGAAGTAACTTCTGCTTCAAGAACTTCTTGGTTCTTAAATGCTTCTTCTAATCTTCTGTAAGTCTTATCAGCCGCTAATCGCTTATAGGATAATAAAACTTGTCCCTCACCATCGTTAACTTTTAATACCTTAGCTTCAAGTGTATCGCCCACCTTAACTTCTTCACGAAGATCAACATTAGGCGTATTAGTGAATTCGTTACGAGTTATAATTCCGTCTGATTTATATCCTATATTTAATACGATCTCGTCTTCTTTTACTCCTATTACTGTCCCTTCTACGATTTCACCATTGTGAATCGTTTTTAGTGATTCCTCCAACATTTGTTCAAAACTCTTTTCTGACATGCAGTATGAACCTCCTTGATAATATTATTTGGGGTTGATGCCCCTGCTGTAATACCTACATTACAATAAGATTGGAGTTTGTCTAAATCCAGGTCTTTTAATGTCTGTATATAGTAAGTATTTTCACATTCTTCTTTAGATATTTCATAAAGCTTTTGAGTATTAGAACTATGCTTGCCTCCAATGACAATCATAGCATCACTTTCTCTAGCAAGCTTTCGAACTTCTGCTTGGCGTTCATCAGTCGCCTTGCATATAGTATTCATAATAATACAATTATAACCCTTTTTAGATATTATTTCAACTAATTCTTGAAATTTATTGTTATTATATGTCGTTTGCGACACCAAGCAGAGTTTGGTGTCAGAATCAAATTCTAAATTCTTAGCTTCATCAATATCTTTGATAACAGTATAACTCTTGCTACACCATCCCTTAATACCTTCTACTTCAGGATGGGACTTGTTTCCTACAATAATTATATGTCTGCCGTTCTCACTCTCCCTTTGCACCACTTTATGAATTTTCTTGACATAAGGACAAGTGGCATCCACTAAGCGAAGTCCCTTTTTTTCTATTATATCATAAATTTCTTTGGAAACACCGTGAGATCTTATAATAATGGTTCCCTCAGAAAGATTATCTATTTCTTCTTTAGAATTAATTATTCCTACACCCTTACTAGCTAAATCACTAATAACTTCTTCATTATGAATAATAGGGCCGTAGGTATAAACAGGTTTGGTATTGTCAATTTCATCATATACTTTGTTTACGGCTCTTTCAACTCCGAAGCAAAAACCTGCTGTCACTGCTAATTTAACACCCATCTAATCACCATGCCTTTTTTTCTATATGTATGGCTAGCAAACCAATCTTAAAAACTTAGATTCTATCTTTAAATAATCTTAGAATCTCCGTTACTACTTCGTCTATGGACATTTTTGAAGAATCAATCATTATAGCATCTTCTGCTTTAGACAAAGGAGAGTTCTCCCTATTCATATCCTGCTCGTCCCTAGCAATAATATCTGCTTTGATTTTTTCTATATCTTCATCAATACCCTTTTCTTTTAGGTCTAAATATCTTCTTCTAGCTCTCTCATCAGCACTTGCAGTCAAATATACTTTTAGGTCAGCATTAGGTAGGACAACAGTTCCAATATCTCTTCCATCCATTACAACGCTTGTATTTGATGCAATTTTTTGCTGTAGCTCAACTAACTTTTCTCGTACAATAAGGTGCTTAGATACTATAGAAGCTACATTACCAACCTCTTCACGTCTAATAGTACTTGTTACATTCTCGCCATTTAAATATATCTGTTGTTCCTTATCTATATAATCAATTTTAATATCAACTCCATCATATACCCCTTTAATAGCCTCTGAATCGCTTGGGTCAATGTTACTGCGAAGAACAAAAAGGGCCATAGCACGATACATAGCTCCTGTATCCACATATATAAATGAAAGTTGTTTAGAAACAGCCTTTGCAATTGTGCTTTTTCCAGCTCCTGCTGGACCATCGATTGCTATACTATAATTTTTCATAATCTACTCCTAAAATGTTATTTAAGACGTGTGTGGTGTGCTTAAAGCTAGACCACCACAAGGCACATCTTACTCATTACCGGCCAGATATCCTGTGGACCATGCAACTTGTAGGTTGTAGCCTCCTGTTAGGCCATCTATATCAAGAACTTCACCCGCAAAGTAAACTCCAGAAACAAGCTTAGACTCCATAGTGGATGGATTAATTTGCCTAATGTCTACTCCACCTTGAGTTATTATTGCCTCTTTATAGTCTCTTGTGCTAATTATATGAAGTTCAAGTCCCTTAATTAGGGATACAAGTTCTTGTCTTTCTTCTCTTGTTATAGCATTTACCTGTTTTTCAGGATTAATATTAGATAATTTTATTATAACTGGAATTAATTTACGTGGCAGCAATTTATCTAGGGAATTTTTAAATTGCTTGTTGCTTACACTAGAAAAATCACGTAATATTCTATCATCTAACTGTTCAAAGCTTAAACTAGGTTTTAAATCTATTTTAAGCAATAATTCCTTGTCTGGCAAATATGTGGTACAAAAACCACTTGCGCTTAGTATAACTGGACCACTTACACCAAAGTGTGTAAATAGTAATTCGCCAAACTCCTTGTAAATTTCTCTTTTTTCTAAATATATTTTAACTTCTATGTTTTTAAGGGAGAGTCCTTGAAGTTCTTTAATTATATGACTTTCTTTTATATTGAAGGGAACTAAAGAGGGGTAGGTCTTTGTAACATTATGTCCTAAATTCCTTGCAAATCTATAACCATCTCCTGTTGAGCCTGTTACAGGGTAGCTTATTCCACCAGTTGCAATTATTAACTTGTCTCCATGTATGACATTGTAATCATAAGTATCTCCTGTACCTTTACTAGTATGCTTATGATTTAAAGTTTCCTTGTCTTTATAGGATTTCTCATCTTTTTTAATCTCTCTATATTCAACACCTATAAACTTATTATCTTTAGTTTTAATCTTTGTTACTTCACTATTTAAATGAACTGATACCTTTAGACGGTTAAGTTCCTTGTTTAATGCAGATATTACATCAGATGACTTATCCGAACATGGGAAGACCCTATTGCCTCTTTCTACTTTTGTTTTAAGGCCAAGTTCTTCAAAAAACTTAATTATATCGTAATTAGAAAAGGTGTAAAAACTGCTATACATAAACTTGTGATTTGATACTATATTAGAAAATAAGTCCTCAATATCACATGCATTTGTAATGTTACATCTACCTTTACCTGTAATAAATAATTTTTTTCCTAATTTTTCGTTTTTCTCCAATAATACTACTTCGTCACCCTTTCTTGCTGCAAAAATTGCTGCAAGTATACCGGCTGGGCCGCCGCCAATTACTATTACTTTCATATTTTAACTTTAGGAACTACTTGTGAATAATTAGTAGTTCCTATTTAGTTCCTTTCTTTATTAATCATTTCTCATATTGGTTGATTATTGATAGTCTTAACATATTTAGGGCATGTATAACTGCTCTCTCCCTAATTGTTTGCCTATCACCGTTGAAATTAAACTTTTCTACTTGGACCTTGCCTCTAAGATAACAAGCTATATACACAAGTCCTACAGGCTTTTTAAGTGTTCCACCATCAGGACCTGCAATACCAGTAATCGCAAGTCCAGCATCTTTACCTGTACTCATTGCAGCACCTTCAGCCATCATAATGGCTGTTTCTTTGCTAACAGCCCCGTACTTATCTAGAGTTTCTCTATCAACGCCAAGATATTTCTCTTTTGCATCATTGGAATAGGTAATAAAACCTTCATCAAAAACTGATGATGCTCCAGGAACATTAATAATTCTTCCAGATAAAAGTCCACCTGTACAAGACTCAGCTGTAGTTAACTTTAAATTATATTTTTCTAGTAA
Source organism: Clostridiales bacterium (assembly GCA_012518885.1). Classification (GTDB taxonomy): domain Bacteria; phylum Bacillota; class Clostridia; order Lachnospirales; family Lachnospiraceae; genus JAAYRG01. The sequence continues at coordinate 9,014 of JAAYRG010000142.1, forward strand.
ACTTACCACTACATCTTCAAGATTTTCTTCTTCCTTAGTGGTAAATATATTGTCTTTAAATCTTTTTCTCAATTCGTTAACTAGAGGCCTTACTAGGTCTATGCCTTCTTCTTCATCCCTAGCACTAGCTGTTACCCTAAAATGAACCTCTCCTGGCTTGGCATAGGGGGCTATTGTAGGATTAGATTGGCCTTCTATTAAATCTTCAATAATGGTTACAGCCTGACTTTCACCAAAACCACATATTTTAATAGTTTCAGAATAGAAGGTACCTGGCATTAGCTTTCTAAGATAAGGAACTACACTATTCTCAAACATAGGAATTAGTTCTCTTGGTGGTCCTGGTAATAGTATAATTAACTTTTTGTCATCTGTAGTAATTAATAGGCCAGGCGCAGTACCATTGTGGTTTTCTATGACTGTTGAACCTTCAATAACGTAGGTCTGTTTCCAGTTATTCTCAGGAATATCCTTTCGGTTTGACTTCCTAAAATACTCACTTATTGACTTCTTAACATCTAGGTCTTCTACTAGCCTCCTACCAATTACACGGGCTGTAACTTCTTTAGTTAAGTCATCCTCTGTAGGACCTAGTCCACCTGTCAAAATAAGTATATCAGCTCTTGATAGGGCCGTTTTAATTACATTAAACAACCTATCTTCATTATCACCGACGGTTATTTGATAAAAGTTGGAAATTCCAAGCTTTGCACACATTCTTGCTAAGTAATTAGCATTTGTGTTAATGGTATTGCCAAGAAGCAATTCTGTACCCACACTAATAAGTTCTACAATCATATATTCACCTTCTTATATTACTTTATACCATCTTCTATAACATTCCTATTTTTGTACATATAATCCACTAAAGATATTACTGTTAGGATTAAGGCAAGATATATAAATACTTGCTCTAAAACACTAAGTAGAGGAATATCAAAATTAAATATCAGTAGTATACACATAATCATCTGTGATACTGTCTTTAGTTTACCCCAAGGACTTGCAGCTATAACAATTCCACTAGTAACGGCTACAAGACGTAGTCCACTTATTATAAATTCTCTAGCTATAATAATAATTACAATCCAAGCTGCTACTAAGTTACGTTCTACAAAACATATTAGGGCAGAAACTACAAGAAGCTTATCTGCTAATGGATCTATAAATTTACCAAAATTAGTTACCAAATTATGTTTTCTTGCTAGATGACCATCTACAAAATCAGTTAAACTCGCAATAATAAATATTGCTCCCGCTATATATTCTCCGTATTGGAATCTTGTTAGATAAAATATTAAGAAAATCGGTATCAGAAATACTCTTCCAAGAGTTATTTTATTAGGTAAATTCAACGGTTATCCTCCTTTTCGATTATAGAGCCGATTAAATCATAATCCTGTGCACCTGTTACCTCAACATCTATAAAGTCTCCTGACATTAATTCACTACTTGATGGAACAAAGATATAGCCATCTACGCCTGGTGCATCTTTATATGTTCTTGCAATGTAAATTGATTTTACTTCATCACCTGAGTAATCTAGGGCCTCATCATCTGGTAGTTTACCTTCAATAATTACTCTAAGTTTTCTACCAATCATTGCTTCCCCATGTTCAAAGGCAATGTCTTGTTGTAGCAACATAATCTCGTCTCTTCTTTGTTCTTTTAGCTCTTCATCTATTTGATCCTGCATAATAGCTGCAGGGGTATCCTCTTCTTTAGAATAAGTGAAAACTCCAAGTCTATCAAACTTCATCTCTTCTACAAAGTTTAATAACTCTTCGTGGTCAGTTTCTGTTTCACCTGGGAATCCAGAAATAAGTGTAGTCCTAATAGCAATATCAGGTATATTAGTCCTAAGCTTATTTATAATATCAATTAACTCTTGCTTATTAGTCCTTCTTCCCATTTTCCTTAATATGTTATCTGATGCATGTTGGATTGGCATATCAATATAGTTACAAATCTTATCTTCTTCTTTCATAACCTGGATTAGCTCATCTGTTATTTCTTCAGGGTAGGCATATAAAATCCTAATCCATTCTAAGCCTTCTATTTTGCATAATTCTTTAAGTAACTTTGGTAAGGATTTTTCACCGTATATATCCACTCCGTAAAGAGTTGTTTCCTGAGCAACTAGAACTAACTCCCTAACTCCATTACTTACTAGGTCCTTAGCTTCTTTAATTAGTTTCTCTATTTCTACACTTCTATAATTACCACGAACCTTAGGAATAATACAGTAAGTACAGTGTTTATCACATCCTTCTGCAATTTTTAGGTATGAATAGTAGCCACCTGTTGTATTAACTCTGCCTATGCTAGTATCAGAAAGTTTCTTTAGGTCTTCCATCTTAATAGACTTATTTCCTTCTAAAACTTCATCTATAACACTATTTATTTGGTCATAACTTGAAGTTCCTACAATTGCGTCTACTTCAGGCATTTCTTCAAAAATCTCATCCTTATATCTTTGAGCTAGGCAACCAGTTACAATTAAACCTTTTAACTTTCCAATTTCTTTATACTGGGCCATTTCTAAAATAGTATTGATGCTTTCTTCTTTTGCATCATTAATAAATGTACAAGTATTTATTATTATGAGTTCTGCTTCATACTCATCATCTGTAAGTTCAAATCCTCTATTCTTTATTAAGGCTAACATTACTTCACTATCTACTAAGTTTTTATCACAGCCTAATGATATATATAATATTTTCATTAAATCCTCCATTTTTGCTTTTAGCTATACTTCTACAATATTTTAACATATAATTCATAAATTTAAAGAATTATTTTTAAGTATAAGAAATACACAGTTTTTTTGCCAAACATAGATAAATTCTTGACAATGAGTAGACATTTGTTATCATTATATCATCATACAATATAATACATATGTGTTTTATAAGTGAACCATTAATAACAAGTATGAAATTATTAGTATGAAATTGACTTAGAATAACTAAGGAGGATATATGAAAAAAATATTACAAGTTATTGGTATACTTGCAGCTTTAGTTTTGGGATTTATATACTACTATTTAACACTTCCTGCATTTAATATTCATTCTGAAGGTTTTTGGGCCTTTATAATAATTGGGCTTCTTATTATTAGCTTCGTAGTGATGTTATTAAATCTAGATAAAGAGGCAGGCAAAATCCAAGGAAAGTTAGTTTTTAAGAACAAGTTTCCTTCTATAGCACTAGGAATAACTGGTATCTCTATACTAGTATTTATTATTGGATATATACTATCTTCACCTATTATAAATGCAGGTAAATACCAGCGCTTACTATCAGTTGAGGATGGGGATTTTCTTAGAGATATAGAAGAGATATCCTATACTGAAATACCTGTCTTAGACAAGGAATCAGCTATAAGACTTGGTTCTAGAAAAATGGGTAGTATTGTTGAATACGTCTCCCAGTTTGAAGTAGCTGAGAACTATACCCAAATTAATTACAAGGAAAAGCCTGTAAGGGTGACCCCTCTTAAATATGGAAGTTTCTTTAAGTGGCTTAACAATTTTGGTGATGGGATTCCAGCCTATATCAAGATAGATATGACAAACCAACAAGTAGAACTTGTAGAACTAGAACAAGGTATGAAGTATACCGAATCAGACCTGTTCGGTAGAAATATCTACAGGTATCTAAGATTTAGGTACCCTACCTATATCTTTAGCAAACTTAACTTTGAAATTGATGACGAGGGTGTTCCACACTGGATTTGCCCTGTCAAAGATTATAAGATTGGCCTTTTTGGTGGAGAAACTATAGGGCGAGTTGTTATAGTTAATGCAGTAACCGGCGAACATACTGATTATCCAATTGAGGAAGTTCCTCAGTGGGTTGACAGGGTTTATCAAGCAGAATTACTAATTGACTTATACGACTATCACGGAACCCTAAAACATGGTTACCTAAACTCAATATTTGCCCAAAGAGATTCTCTACAAACAACAGATGGTTATAATTATATAGCCTTAGACGATGATGTATGGGTGTATACAGGTGTTACATCAGTTGGAGGAGATGAATCTAACGTAGGATTTATACTTATGAACCAGAGAACTGCTGAAACAAGGTACTATCCAATATCTGGTGCAGAAGAATATTCAGCTATGGCATCAGCAGAAGGAAAGGTCCAACACTTAGGCTACCAAGCCACCTTCCCCTTGTTTTTAAACATTAATGGTGAACCTACCTACTTCATCCCATTAAAAGATGCTGCAGGTCTTGTTAAGTCATATGCAATGGTTAATATTCGTCAATATCAAATAGTAGCAATTGGTGACTCAATCCTTGAAGCAGAACAAAGTTATATAGAGCTTCTTAAGTCTAATAATATAACAAGTATAGACACATCAAAACTTCCAGAAGCTACTGGAATTATTGAGAAAATATCAGAAGTTGTAGAGGATGGCAATACCCACTACTATATTATCCTAAGAAATGATGACTCTATATACGATGTCCTAGTATCTGAACACATTGACATTGTAAGATATAGTGTTGGGGATAATATAACTCTTATCTACACTGAAGGCAAGAAAATCCATACAGTCCAAGGAATTAAGTAATATTTATATATTTAACTCATAAATAACAATGGTTTATTCCCATTTATATTCAAGAAAAAAAGAGGGTATAGCTAGTTCTTGTTTGTCTTTTATTAGATAGACAAGGAAGAGCTATACCCTCTTTTTTTAACAACTGATAGTACTTCTATATTAAATTCAAAATAAGACAAGCTACTTATAATTAATAGACTCAAGACAGTTTTGCAAAAGCATGGCAATGGTCATAGGACCAACGCCACCTGGCACTGGTGTAATTGCCCTTACATGGTCTTTTACATTTTCATAGTCTACATCACCACAGAGTTTGTTGTTCTCATCTCTATTTATTCCCACGTCTATAACCACTGCACCTTCTTTTATATAATCCTTGGTTACAAACGCAGGCTTTCCTATGGAGGCTATTAAGATATCTGCTTGTTTAGTTATGGCTTTAAGGTCTTTAGTTCTTGAATGACAGATAGTTACTGTTCCATTCTCTCTAAGTAAAAGCATGGACATTGGCTTTCCTACAATATTACTCCTGCCAATTACTACACAGTGTTTACCTTCTATTTCTATATTGTATCGTTTTAATAGCTCTATTACTCCAGCTGGGGTACATGATACAAAGCCTGGCTGACCTATACTTAGTTTTCCAACATTTTCAGGGTGAAAACCATCTACGTCTTTTAATGGGGATATAGCTTTAATTATTAGGTCTTCATCAATGTGCTTTGGTAGGGGAAGTTGAACGAGAATTCCGTTTACCCTATTATCATTGTTTAGTTCACCTATTAATTCTAAAAGCTCATCTTGAGAGATGGTTTCAGGTAGTTCATATGTTTTAGAATTTATTCCTACGTATTCGCAAGCTTTTTGCTTGTTCCTAACATACACTTGGGAAGCAGGGTCAGAGCCCACTAATACTACTACTAGTGTGATTTCTCTTCCTTGTTCTTTAAGTTTTCCTACTTTTTCTTTGATTTCATCTTTGATTTCTTGAGATATCTTTTTGCCATCAATGATAAATTCCATATATTCACCCCTTATTTCTTTATATTTAAAATTAAGGGAGTTTTAGAAAAACTCCCTTAATAAATATATCATATTATATTTTATTATTATCTTTGAACTCTTCCTGAAGCGTCTCCACCAACAAGTGCATCAACTTCTTCACGAGTAACTAAGTTGATATCACCAGGAATTGTTTGTTTTAATGCAGATGCTGCAACACCGAATTCTAAAGCTTCTTTCATGTCTTTACCATCTACTAAACCACAGATTAGACCAGCAGCGAATGAGTCTCCACCACCAACACGGTCAACTAATCTGATGTTGTATTGTTTTGAACGATAGAATTCTTTTCCATCATAAATAGCTGCTGACCAACCATTGTCAGAAGCAGAATGACTTTCTCTTAATGAACTTGCAACATATTTGAAACCAAATTTGTCAATCATTTGTTGGAAAATGTCTTTGTAACCTTCTAGGTTAAGCTCACCAGATTCTACGTCAGTTCCGTGAGGTTTGAAACCTAGAACCTTTTCAGCATCTTCTTCGTTACCAATACATACGTCAACGTATTGCATTAGGTTAGTCATAACTTTTTGAGCTTTTTCTTCTGTCCAAAGCTTTTTACGGTAGTTTAAGTCAACGGAAACAGTTAGTCCGTGAGCTTTTGCTGCCTTAAGTGCAGCTTCAGTTAATTCTGCAGCCTTATCACTAATTGCAGGAGTAATACCTGTAAAGTGGAACCAATCTGCTCCTTCGAAAGCTGCATCAAAATCGAAGTCAGAAATATCTGCTTCTGCAATTGATGAATGTGCACGGTCATAAACTACTTTTGAAGGTCTCATGGAAGCACCAGTTTCTAAATAATAGATACCTAGTCTTTCTCCACCCTTTACAATATAGTCTGTGTTAACGTTATATTTTCTAAGAGTTGCAACTGCAGCTTCTCCAATTGGGTTGTCAGGAACTTTAGTAATGAAAACTCCTTCATGGCCATAGTTAGAAAGTGATACTGCAACGTTTGCTTCTCCTCCGCCATAATTAATGTCGAAGCGATCAGCTTGAATGAATTTTTCAAATCCAGGAGTTGATAATCTTAACATTATCTCTCCAAGTGTAACTACTTTTGCCATATTAATTCTCCTTTGCTTTTTTTGCTTTTTTAATAAACATTTATCTTAAATGCTTCTTAACTTCATCATAACTAGTTTTATTGTTTATGTCAATTGCAAGTTTACAACTGATTTTCTTATTACAAGTCAGTTATTTGTACAATAATATCATCTTAATTTTTCTAGAGTTTATTAATTTTTCTATTTTCAACTAAAATTCTAAAATACTCTCTTATATCTTATCACTCTTATATATCATCCTCCATCTTCTACATTAATAAAAATTACATTTTGCATAGTATATGTTTTTGCGTAAATTCCTATTAAAATTTTATTTATTTTCACAATTATTTTCTTGTTGCAAAAATTCTTGCCTTATTGTATTATAGATAATTGAATAAAAATTCAAAAATTATGGAGGTGCCTATGAGACATTTAATTGCCCCGGAAGACCTAAGTGTTTCAGATTTAGATGAACTTTTGAAACTAGCCGATGACATCTACAAAAATCCAAAAAAATATGCTAAAGTATGCGAAGGCAAAAAGATCGCTACTTTATTTTACGAACCTAGTACAAGAACAAGATTAAGTTTTGAAGCTGCCATGCTCAATCTTGGTGGTAGTGTATTAGGTTTTTCTTCTGCCGATTCAAGTTCAGCCACTAAAGGCGAAAGTGTTGCTGATACAATGCGTGTTATTTCTAGTTATGCTGATATTTGTGCTATTCGTCATCCTAAGGAAGGAGCCCCTCTAGTAGCTGCTCATAACTCAACAATCCCTGTCATTAATGCAGGTGATGGCGGTCACAACCACCCTACCCAAACTCTTACAGACTTACTTACAATTAAAGAGTTAAAGGGAAGATTAAACAATCTTACCATTGGATGTTGTGGTGACTTAAAGTTTGGACGAACAGTACACTCTTTAATCCACACTTTAACTCGCTATGATAACAATTCCTTTGTACTAATCTCTCCTGATGAACTTAAAATCCCAGCTTATTTAAGAGAAGAAGTATTAGAACAAAACAATGTTCCATACGAAGAAGTAAGGTATCTCGAAGATTCTCTTCCTAAACTTGACCTCTTATATATGACAAGAGTTCAAAAAGAAAGATTCTTTAATGAGGAAGACTATGTTAGATTAAAAGACTCTTATATTCTTGATTTAGAAAAGATGAAATACGCTAAAGATGATATGCTTGTCTTACATCCATTACCTCGTGTAAATGAAATTGCAGCTGAAGTAGACAATGACCCAAGAGCTGTATACTTTAAGCAAGCAGAATATGGTGTATATGTGAGGATGGCACTAATAATTAAATTATTGGAGTTGGAGGTATGAGGATGTTAAATATTGATGAAATAACTAATGGTATTGTTATTGATCATATCAAAGCTGGAAAATCAATGGATATTTACTACTACCTTAATTTAGAGAAATTAGATTGTAGTGTGGCAATAATTAAGAATGCAAAAAGTCGTAAAATGGGCAGAAAAGATATTATTAAAATTGAAGGCTTTCTTGATATTGATTTAGATGTACTTGGTGTCCTAGACCAAGATATTACAGTCAATGTAATTAAGGACGGCAAAATCGATAAGAAATTTATTCCAAGCCTACCTAAGGAAGTAACTAATATAATTAAATGTAAGAATCCAAGATGTATTACTTCTATAGAACAAGAACTACCACATATATTCAAGTTAACTAATAAAGAAAAACGCTTATATAGATGTATTTATTGTGAACAAGCATTTAAACATTAATGCATATGGCACTCATAATTAAATATAAATCGTAATAGGGAATAAAAGTCCCCCTAAGTTAGATTAAGCCTCTAACTTAGGGGGACTTTTATTAGATTTAATTTCATTTTAAAAGGTAGTCTTATTATCTAAGATTTTACTAGAACAATCCACTTATTAGACCATCTTCATTAACGTCAACATCAACTGCTGCTGGCCTCTTTGGTAGACCTGGCATAGTTAATATACTTCCAGTTAAGACAACAACAAAGCCTGCTCCTGCAGAAATATAAACCTCACGGACATTAACATTAAAGTCACTTGGTCTTCCTATCTTTGATGGATCGTCTGAAAGAGAATACTGGGTTTTTGCAATACATATTGGAAGATTACCATAACCTAGACTTTCAATCTTATTTAATTCAGTAAGGGCTGCCTTTTCAAAGGATACTGATGATGCCCCATATATTTCTGTGGCTATTTTTTCTATTTTTTCTGTTAAGGAAAGTTCTTCTTCATAAAGAGGTCTAAAGCTACTTGTTTTAGTTTCTAGGGTTGTTAAAAGCTTATTAGCAAGGTCTAATCCGCCTTTACCGCCATGTTCCCAAACTTCAGATAGGGCAAACTCACATCCTAGGTTTTTACAAAACTCTTCTACATATGATAGTTCTGCCTCTGTATCTGTTGAAAACTTATTAAGGGTAACTACAAGAGGAACATTAAACTTTTTAATATTCTCAATATGCTTTTCTAAATTCACAATTCCACTCTTTAGAGCCTCTAGGTTTTCTTCACTTAATTTGTCCTTTGCAACACCACCGTTGTATTTTAATGCACGTACTGTAGCTACAAGAACCACTGCATCTGGCTTTAAGTCTCCTATACGACACTTAATATCAAAGAACTTTTCTGCTCCTAAATCAGCACCAAAACCTGCTTCTGTAACAACTATATCAGCAAGCTTTAGGGCTAGCTTTGTGGCACGAAGACTATTGCAACCATGGGCAATATTAGCAAATGGGCCACCATGAATAATTGCTGGTGTGTTTTCTAGAGTCTGTACTAGGTTAGGTTTTAAAGCGTCCTTTAATAGGGCTGCCATAGCACCAACGGCATCTAGTTCTCTAGCAAAAACAGGCTTACCATCATAAGTATAGGCAACTATTATATTGCCAAGGCGTGTTTTTAAGTCATCAATATCTTCTGCAAGACAAAGTATTGCCATTATCTCAGAGGCTACTGTTATTATAAAGTGGTCTTCTCTCACAAGCCCATCTGCCTTACGGCCTAGACCAACCACAATGTTTCTTAAGACCCTATCATTCATATCTAAACATCTCTTCCAAACTACTTGGTTTGGGTCTATATTTAAGGAATTACCTTGGTGAAGGTGGTTGTCTAACATAGCTGCTAATAGGTTGTTTGCAGATGTTATTGCATGAAAATCACCTGTAAAATGTAGGTTAAGCTCATCCATTGGTACTACTTGAGCATAACCACCGCCAGCAGCCCCACCTTTCATACCAAAACATGGACCAAGACTAGGTTCTCTTAAAGCTATTATGGATTTTTGACCAAGTAAATTTAGGGCTTGTCCTAAACCAACAGTAGTTGTTGTTTTCCCTTCTCCTGCTGGTGTTGGGTTAATTGCTGTAACTAGAACCAACTTACCATCTTTATTATCTTTAACCCTTTTAATTAATGAGTCGGAGAACTTTGCCTTATACCTACCGTATAACTCCAAATCATCTTCTCCTAAACCTAAACTACTGGCCACCTCACTAATTGGCCTTAAGTTGGCACCTCTTGCTATTTCAATATCACTTTTCATTATAAGACCTCCTTAAAAAGAGTTTTCCTCTATTATACACTTGTTAATAAAATACCATAAAAAGAAACTCCTTACCCTTTGGGGCAAATCAGAAAGCTTAGAGTACTTCTTACTTTATTTTATACTTATTATAAACTATAATTATATATATTAAAAGAAAAAGGTGGTGAAAATGAGTTTCTAGTTAGGTCATATATGGCGTATCAGAAACTCATGGATATGAAATATAATACTATAATTTTTGACTTGGATGGAACCTTGTTATATACCCTTGAAGATATTGCAGACAGCACCAATTACGCTCTTAGAAAGTGTGGTTTTCCAGAAAGGAGTCTAAAAGAGATAAATAGTTTTATTGGTAATGGAACCAACCATCTAATAGCTAAAGCAGTCCCCGCTAATACTTCAAAAGACCAACTAGAAGAATGTATTCAAGTATATAGGGATCACTACTTTCTAAATAGCGCCAACAAGACTGCTCCATTTGATGGAATCCTAGATATGCTTGGTCAGTTAAGGAATGAAAATTATAAACTTGCTGTTGTTTCTAATAAGTTTGATCAAGCTGTAAAAGACTTATGCAAAAAGTATTTTAGTAACTATCTTAAAATTGCTATTGGGGAGAGTCCCCTTATACAAAGAAAACCAGCACCAGACACTGTATTTGCTGCCATGAAAGAGTTAGGTTCAAATAAGGAGGAATGTATCTATGTAGGTGATTCCGAAGTGGATGTTAAAACTGCCCATAATGCTGGAATCCCATGTATAGGAGTATCTTGGGGCTTTAGGGGTGCTAGCCTTCTAGAAAAGGAAGGGGCTAATTACATAATCAACTCTCCAAATGAAATTTTTCAAGTTTTAGAAAACCTATCTAAATAAATAAATCCCGGCTGAACACATTGGTTCTACCGGGATTTTTCTTGTTGTTTATATATTCTTCTTATGAAATTTGGTCTAATATATATTTCAAGTATATATTAACTAGGTTTATATCTGTGCATTGGTATAACATCCTTGCACCAACAACATCTTCTATTTCATTAAAGATTAGCCTACCATCATCATCAATTAAGAAATCGATTCCTACTAGGCCAAAATCAAAAGCACTAGTAACTTTATTAATAATCTGCTCTTCTTCTTGCGACAGACTATAGGTTCTTACATGTCCTCCAAGAGAGTAATTTGATTTAAAACCATCTTTTGCAGTTCTAAGAATGGCTGCAATTATTGTTTTTCCAATAATATAGACCCTTAAGTCTTGTCCCCTACTACCAATAAGAGGCTGAATAACTAGGTCTCTACTAGAAAGGGCCTCAACTATCTTTTCTCGTTTGCCATTGTCATCCTTTTTCGGGTCATATAGGTAAACTTGATTTCCTCCATGTCCCGAAACCCCTTTGATTATTGTAGCCTCATGAACATTATTTAAAACCCTATCTAGGTCCCTTCCCTTTATAAACTTACTATCAATGGTAGGAAGTCCTAGCCTCGTTATGTATTGATAGGTTTTTGCCTTGTCATTACATATGTCTGCAACCTTGTAATTATTAAAGACCCTTAAGCCCATGTCTTCAAGTTGCTTTGTAAGTAAGGGGTATCTTGACCTATTTATTACGAAGTCAGGCATTTCAATACCTTTTTCTTCATATTCAAGGAATAGTCCATTGTCTTTTACTCCAAAAGATAAGTCTTCAACAAGGATTAACCTAATATTAATTCCTAGCTTCTTGCCTTCTTCATAATAAAAGTCAATATAGCCTCTATTATTTTGCGCATCTTTTAATCTATAAATTAGCCATCCTGTCATATTTAAAATCCTTTATCCTACACTAAGTTCTTCTATTATGTACTCTATAATCTTATCTGATACATTAACCCTACTTGCATCAGTGATATTTTTAAAATGTGCATTAGAATTTACCTCGCACACTATAGGTTCATCATCTTCACCAAAGAGTATATCTACTCCAGCAAAATCGAGGCCAAGTATTTTACAAGTCTTTATGGCTAAGTTCTCTTGCTCTTTTGTTGGCGTGTATCCTTTCATTTTGCCACCACTTGATAGGTTAGCCCTAAAATCATCAGTATCGTTATAACGATACATGGATGCAACAACCCTATTACCAACTACTTGTAACCTTATATCCCTACCCTTGCTACTCTTTACAAACTCTTGAAAGATTAACTTTGAGCTACCACATTCCCTAACTATATTCACAAGTTCTTCTTCATCATTTGCCATATAAACTTGCTGCCCAAAGGAACCAAAGACTTCCTTTATTACTATAGGAAATTCTAACCTGGATTTTACTAGTTCTAAGAAGGTAAGGTTTGTATATCCTATATTGGTATAGGTCATAGGAGCAAATATTGTTCTTGGCATATTGATTCCATGATTCATAAGCTCTAGATGGGTTAGAGATTTGTCATCACATAACTCGATGGACCTAGCAGGATTAAAAACCCTAATACCTAACTTTTCAAGATAAGCAGCTAACTTTATATCCTTATCCCAAAAAAGTACAAAGTCAGGCTTCATGGTACACTCCTCAATTGCTATATCAACTAGAATCTCATCGTTTTTAATTAGTTTTAAGTCTAGAGAATACTTTTTGGCGGATTCCCGAAACATCTCATATAACTCTTGGAACTTTTGTGTGGATAAGAATCCATTTGTAATTAACCAGCCCTCCATAAAACCCTCCTTTATACTATGTTGTTATCTTGAAGATATTGGTCAAATTCTGCAAGAGTCATTGTTATTGTTCTTGGCTTGGTTCCTTCTTCTGGTCCTACTACCCCAGCTTGATGGAGTTGGTCCATAATCCTAGCCGCCCTATTAAAGCCAATTCTAAAAACTCTTTGTAGCATGCCAATTGAGGCTCTTTCTTTTTCAATAATATACTTACCGGCTTCAGCAAAATATTCGTCTCTGTCCGCGTAATCTGAATTTGAACCTGGTAGCTGTGCCTGTGTTGAAATTATCTCTTGTTCGATTTCTTTATCATATTCTACTTCACCATTACTCTTGGTTAAGAATTCTACAACCTTTAAGATTTCTTTATCTGATACAAAGGTTCCTTGTACACGTAGTGGCTTAGGATATCCTGAAGGATAGTATAACATATCCCCTTTACCTAGGAGTTTCTCTGCTCCCTGACTATCTAGAATAGTTCTTGAGTCAACTGCTGAAGAAACTGAAAAAGCAATTCTTGAAGGTATATTAGCTTTAATTACTCCTGTGATAACATTTACTGAAGGTCTTTGGGTTGCTATTATTAGATGAATACCTGCTGCCCTAGCCATTTGTGCCAAACGGCATATTGCATCTTCTACCTCACTTGAAGCAACCATCATAAGATCCGCAAGTTCATCTACAATTATGACTATTTGAGTAAGCTTTTCATGTTCGCCTTCTAGATTCTTGTCATTATCAACTTTTTCATTATAGCCTTTTATATCCCTAACTCCAAGTTCTGCAAACTTCTTGTAACGGTTAGTCATCTCATTCACACCCCAATTAAGGGCAGATGCCGCCTTTTTAGGGTCTGTAACTACAGGAAGTAAAAGATGGGGTACCCCATTGTAGACACTAAGTTCAACAACCTTAGGGTCTATCATAATTAACCTTACTTCTGATGGTTTTGCATTATACAAAATACTCATAATAATTGAGTTAATACATACTGACTTACCTGAACCTGTTGCACCTGCAATTAAAAGGTGGGGCATCTTAGCTATATCTGCAATAATATTCCTACCACCAATATCTTTACCTACTGCAAAGGCAAGCTTTGATGAATGGTTCTTAAAATCGTTACTTTCTAATAGTTCACGTAGGGTTACTACTGAATTTTCCTTATTAGGCACTTCAATTCCAACTGCTGCCTTACCAGGAATAGGAGCTTCTATCCTAATATCTGAAGCTGCTAGGTTTAACTTGATATCATCTGCGAGAGAAGTTATTTTACTTACCTTTACCCCTTGTTCTGGTTGTAATTCATACCTTGTAACAGAAGGCCCACAGCTAACATTATTAATTGACACACCTACCCCAAAACTTTCTAAAGTTTCTTGAAGTTTTAATGCTGTTTCCTTTAGAGTTTTGTCAGAAACAAACTTTCCTTTCCTTGTAGGTCTAGCAAGCAAATTAATTGAAGGCATTACATATTCCTTCTCTTCTTTTATAGATTGGTCTAGCTGTAATTCTTCAATATCACCACTGGTTTTATCCTTCTTATTAGTATCTATAGCTTCTGTAGTCTTAGCCTTTTGCTTATCAGTGCCATTGTCAGTGATTTCTTCAGCAGAAGCATTAGGTGAACTATTTATTATAGTATCTACTAAGTCCTGTTCATATTCAAGGGAGTTTTCATCAACTAGGCCATCATCATATTCCTGGGCCCTATGTATTGGAATGTCAATTTCATTATCTTGGTCTAACTTAATCTCTTCCATAGAGAAAATCTGCTTGTCTTCATTATCCAAATTCTTATTAGAAGTATTTATTGATTCAACTAGGTCAGCCTCTTGTTCTATTGTCTTATCTTGATTTTTCTTGCTTCCAATATTCTTAAACTTATCCTTAAGTAGAAAAGTTCTAGGAACTTCTTCTTTTTTTGCCTTGGTGCTACTATCTTCATCTGTTTTAGCATTTAGCCTGGCCTGCTTTTGCTCTTCCCTAAATTCCTTTAATGACTTTTTGCTCTTTTTTCCTAAATATACAAATAAGGCTTTACCAGTTAAGAAGAAAAAGCAAATAAAAATAATTCCTATAATAATGACATAACTTCCTGCTGTACCAAATAGGGGCTGTATTATATTAACTATGGCACCCCCAATAATACCACCGCCTCTCCTACTGTTTGATGAAATCTTATAGTAGGCTGCTAGGGTTTCTAAACCTTTACCTGAAGAAATTAACTGGATTAGAGAAGCTATATTTGCAACTAATACTATGAAACTTGCTATCTTAATGCGAGCAACATTATTACCCCTATTGGCTATATGAAATACTACTACACAAAATACTATAAAAGGCATTAAATAGCCAATAAGACCAAAAAGACCAAAAGTAACCTTATTGATAACTTGTCCAACCTTACCACTAAGATTGAAATTACTTAGTAATAGTAGGATTGATACTATAAAGGTTATTATTAAAGTAATTTCATCTTTTATCAATTGCTTTTTAGCTCTTTCTTGCTTTTGAGCCTTTGTTGTATATGAACGCTTTTTGCTTTTAGTACGATTACTAGATTTAGATTTTTTTGTAGCCATCTTATGACTCCTTTAGTTTCAATTTAAATAATAAAAAGGTATAATAAATGGTTTAGAAAGTGGCTTATATATGCAAATTATCTTATCTTTCCACCTTTAAACCTATTTCATTATACCTTTTATTTTATAGCCTTTCAAGTGTAGAAAACGTCGAAAACTAAGGATTTAACAAGTTTGTCCTAACTTTTAAATCCAAAAATCATCAATTTTTATTTGACTTCCAGGTGCATACTTACTATTTAAGTAGTCTGCCATATCTGTTGAATTAATCCTACTTACTACATATTTATCTCCTTCTAGTTGGGCAAGAATCTTCCCATGTGCTATAGGAATATCTTTATAGGTCACAGGTTCATCTTTAGGCATAAGGCCTTTAACCTTGTACTCATCTAATACACTCTTTGCCATATTTGAATATATTCTCTCTAAGGGAACAACAGTATAAAGCATAATACCTCCTCTTATTCTAACTATTACCATTGTCTTTATTTGCTCTAATCATTTCATATAGCTTGTCTAGGGCTTCTTTGATTCCTCCTACCTCATCAATTAAGCCATTGTCAACTGCCTCCTTACCTACTAGGATTGAGCCTACATCCTTAGCAAGTTGAGTGGTATTAAGCATTAAATTTTTTAATTTTTCTTTTTCAATTTTTGAATGACTGACAATGAAATTAAGGATTCTCTCTTGTATTCTTTCAAAATACTCAAAAGTCTGTGCAACCCCTATTACCATCCCATTCATTCTAACAGGATGTATAATCATAGTAGCCGAAGGAACTATATAGCTATAATTTGTTGAAACAGCTAGAGGTACCCCAATTGAATGGCTTCCTCCAAGTACTAGGGAACAAGTTGGTTTACTTAGTGATGCTATCATTTCAGCTATTGCAAGCCCTGCCTCAACATCACCCCCAACTGTATTAAGAAGGATTAAAAGTCCATCTATATCAGGGCTATCCTCTATGGCTGCAAGTTGTGGGAGGACATGTTCGTATTTTGTTGTCTTATTATGTTGTGGTAAACACTCATGGCCCTCTATTTCCCCAATTATTGAAAGTAAATGGATTTTTGACTCTCTTTTATCATTGACTAGAACTGTCTGCCCATATTCCTTAATTCTGTTATCTGAAATCTCCTCTTTTTCCTTCTGGGCCTTCTCCTTTTCTGCCTGGTTAATTTCTTTATTTATCTCATCCTTACTTGATTCATCTACAACTTTCTCGTCTACACTTTCTTCATCTCTTAACCTTTCCTTTTCCATCTAAACCTCCTTGCTATGCCTAGCTACTTGTATGGTCTCTATCTAAAAATCAATTAGTTTGATTTAATTTTTAACCATGATACTTCTTGATTATTATATGGAAAAAAGAAAATATTATTTATAAATTGGAATTTTAAAAAAAATAAGGAGACTAGTCAGCCTATTACTCACTGACTAAATCTCCTTACTAATTTAACTTATTTTGATTATTTATTAATTTTCTTAAGGGCCTGGTCTATATCAGCAATAATATCATCTACATGTTCAATCCCTATAGACATACGAATTAAATCTGGTGATACACCTGCTTCTTCTAGCTGCTGGTCAGTTAACTGTCTATGGGTGGTACTAGCTGGATGTAATACACTAGTCCTAGCATCAGCTACGTGAACTACAATTGCAGCTAGTTCTAAACTATCCATAAATTTCATAGCTGCTTCCCTTCCACCCTTTACACCAAAAGAAATTACTCCAGAAGTGCCTTTTGGCATGTATTTCTTGGCTAGTTCATGGTATTTATTATTCTCCAATCCAGGATAGTTAACCCATGAAATTGAATCATTAGCATCAAGCCACTGGGCAACCTTAAGAGCATTACTAGAATGGCGCTCCATTCTAAGATGAAGAGTTTCTAGACCCAAATTAAGTAAGAAAGCATTATTGGCTGTTGGGGTAGAACCCATGTCTCTCATTAACTGAACCCTTGCTTTAGTTATATAAGCTGCTTCTTTAAAAGTTTCAGTATAAACTATACCATGGTAAGACTCATCTGCCTGTGTTAGACCTGGAAACTTACCATTATCCCAATTAAACTTACCACTATCTACTATTACTCCACCAAGAGCTACAGCATGGCCATCTAGGTACTTGGAAGTTGAATGTATTATAATATCTGCTCCAAATTCAATAGGCCTGCATAAATAAGGTGTTGCAAAGGTGTTATCAATTATTAGGGGCAAACCATTCTTATGAGCAAAATTTGCTAACTTTTCTATATCAGCAACCACTAGGGCTGGATTAGCTAGGGTCTCTGCAAATACAGCCTTCGTATTCTCCCTAACATACTTTTGTAACTCTTCCTCTGCTAAGTCGCCGTCTACAAAGGTCACATCTATACCCATCTTTTTTAGGGTAACTGCAAATAGGTTAGTTGTCCCACCATAAATAGCTGAAGTAGATATAAAGTGGTCTCCTGCCTCGCAAATATTTAGGATTGAGATTAAGGATGCTGCTTGTCCGGATGACGTACATAGGGCCCCTATTCCGCCTTCAAGGGCTGCGATCTTCCTCTCTACTGCATCAACAGTTGGGTTGGCTAGTCTAGAATAGAAAAAGCCATTTTCTTCAAGGTCAAATAGCTTTCCAACTGTATCACTAGAATCATACTTAAAAGTTGTACTTTGATATATGGGTAAAACTCTAGCTTCACCATCTCTTGGCTTATAACCTTCTTGAAT
>JAAYRG010000143.1 GCA_012518885.1 Clostridiales bacterium
AATACCTTTGAGGAACCAGATAAGGTTATGAGTAAAGCCTATAGTGATTATGAAATTAATAATGGGGTTCTTACCCTTCATGTACCACCTTGCAGTGTATTATCTATAACTATACCAGCATAGGAAGACTTTAATCAACTGACTCTCTATATGCTAGACTAATATGATCCCCCTTAAGTAGACAAGGTAAATAACCAAAATCTACTTAAGGGGGTTTTTGTGTATAAGCCATATGGCTGTTACAAAATACATCTTATATGGGTTGCTTATACCTGTATAATCCATTCTATTTAATCAGTCACTTGATTTGGCAAATTGTGCATTAAGCATATAAACTGCATTTGAAAACGTAATATTTGTTGAAAATAACAATAGTTCGTAATATGCGAATAGACTTTCCACTAATAATAATCTAGAATTAGTAATTGAATTAATACTATTTCCTTATATATTAAAGTTAAAAGAGAATTTTATTCTGTAGGGGGGCAGACATGTTCAGAATTAACTAGGTGTTAATTCTTTACATAAATTTAATTTCAAGGAGGAAAAAGAATGAAAAAATCAGTAAAATATGTATCTTTGGTTCTTGCTTTAATTTTAGCCATGGCCTTATTTGCTGGATGTGGACCCAAAGATGATGAACCTGCTAGTAAGGATGGAGGAAGTCCTACAAATGCAGCATCTGATAATGATAGTAAGGACAAAAAGGATGTCACTCCAGCAACAGAGGCCACACCAACACCCTTACCACCACTAGAACTTAGTATCATGATACCCGGTGGAGGTACTAATGAAAATGATAAAGAAGAGTGGCAGATTAAGTTTTATGAAATGATTGAGAACCATACTAATACTAAACTTGAGTGGATTCATTACGATTCCGATATGTACTATGAGAAGCTAACATTGTCATTAGCTTCTGGTGATTTACCACATATTTTAGTTTCGGATAAAGGAGCAGAGTTTTTAAATGCAGTAAAAAATGATGCATTCTGGGATATCACTGATTATATTGCTGATTGCAAAAATCTATCTACAATGTCTGAAACCGTATTCCTCAATGCCTCCATCAACGGTAGATTGTATGGTGTTCCCCGTGGCAGATCCTTGGGACGTAATGGTTTTGGCTACCGTCTAGATTGGCTAAATAATCTAGGCTTAAAAGAGCCAGAGAATATTGATGAATTATATGACATGCTTGTTGCTTTTACCTATGATGATCCCGACGGCAATGGTAAAGACGATACCTACGGTCTTGGTGTTACTTCCTATACAGGTACCTGGGATATTATGCAGTTATGGTTTGGTGCACCTAATAAATGGGGGATCGATGAAAACGGAGATCTAATACCTGAACACTTAACAGAAGGGTATAAAAAGGCATTATCATGGTTTAGAAAACTATACTCAGAAGGTCTTGTAAATCCTGACTTTAATACTATAGCAGGTGGAGACTGGGATACCTTACTACTAAGAAGTGGGGTTGCAGGTGCAACAGCAGATGTTCTTGACCGCTTTAGAAGAAACCAAGAATACTTTGAAAAAGAAGGTATTCCTGCAGAGCATATGATGGTAGGAGCCATAGATGCAGGTTATGGCCTTAGAACATTACCTACTGCTGGTTACAGTCAGTTAATTGTATTCTCCAAGCAGAAATTAACCAATGAAGAAGACTTAAAGAGAGCTCTCCAATTTATCGATATGTTAGGTGATGGAGAAATGGAGACACTATTATCATATGGTATCGAAGGGTATAGCTATTATCTTGATGACAATGGTTACGTAGTAACTTATACAGCAGAAGAGAAAGCACAACTGGGTTTACCAACTTACGGTGTAAACAAAGGTTTCAACCAAATACTACCTTATTTTAATAGTCCAGAAGAAAAAGCCAAAATTAAGAGCCGAGAACCAGTAGATTCTTTTATTAGAAATCTTGAGGCAGAATTACTAGTTGAGAATGAAAAGTATGTAGTACCTAACTATGGCGCATCATATATCTCTGATACTTATACACAACTGGCAACTACACTGGATGAGATCGTAAATAATACAAGAATATCTTACATCATGGGCGAAATTGATGATGTAGGTTTCCAGGAAGCACTAAATCAATGGCTACGGGCAGGTGGCGAAACAGTAATTGAAGAAATGAACGAATTATACCATGCAGCAGGTAACTAGAAAATAATCATTTCATAAACTAGAAACAAGAACTTAAGGAAGTTTCCCTTATAAGGAAACTTCCTCTTTGAATATTATCAGTGATGTTTACAATAATTCACAATATAATATTAATAATTGTAGAAAAAACTTATATTTCTTAATATAAGATTAGATATTTATATAAAATTAACATATCATATTATTAAGGTAAGTTTGTATAGGTCAAATGCAACTGCCTTAGTAGAAGATTTATTTACTTCATTCTTTCCTTAGACCGCCGGCCTTAATGCTGGCGGCCTGCCAATTGAAATTATATAAGGATTATATTTATCAATAATAAAGGACGGGGTTTAAAATGAAGAGGAAATACATAGGAGCATTATTTATAGTGGCTATAGTAATTACAATGATTGGGGCTTGTAAGAAAGATAATACAAAGGATGTCATTATAGATGATGGAGTAAATGAATTACATATCAATACCCCTGAACCAACACCCTACTTAGGGAAGTTTACTGTTCCTGATACAGCTTCCCAGATATATAATATGAATTTAGATTGGCAATTTAAAAAAGCTGATGCATTTCCCTTAGATCAAGCTTTAGAGAAGCACAAAGATACCAATGGGAAATATTTCTATGAAGAAGATTATTTAGTAACAGATTGGCTGGATGTAAGCCTTCCCCATACCTTTAATGATAGTGATTCTTTCTCTACTAGGATAAGAGATGCTGGAAGCAGTCCTGATAGAACATTTTCGTTTTATCGTAAAAGCTTTACCATACCTGAAGAACACACTGGTAAGAAGGTTATAGTAGAATTTGAAGGGATTAGGCAGACAGCTTTTGTTTATATAAATGGAGAAATGGTAGGATATTATGAAGCGGGGGTAGCTCCCTTTGCTTTTGATTTAACGCCCTATATAAGATATGGAAGAGCAAATCTTATTGCAGTGGCAACTGATAATACCTCTGCCAGGGGTATGACGGATAGTGCTGCTGAGACACCGAATAAAGCAGATGTGGAGCCAGGATATTATGTTAACCCTCTATCATCTTCCAGTATCCTTCCAGAGGAACGAAAGGGTATAGGATATGTATGGAATACCAATGACTTTAATCCTACCTATGGGGGAATTACTAGAAATGTTAGATTACATATAAAAAATGAAGTATATCAAACCTTACCCATTTATAGTAATCTGATGACAAAAGGGGTTTATGTATACGGTACTGCTTTTGATATTAAGGGTAAATCAGCAGTTATAAATGTGGAGGCAGAAGTTAGAAATGAAAGTGACAGTGATTGTACTGGAATATTGGAGATAGCCCTAGTCAACCATGCAGGAGAACTAGTAGCAAGGTTTTCTTCCCAGGAGGTTACGATTACCAAGGCTAATTTACCTGAAAAACCGCCACTTTCAATTACCCCAGAGGATGCTTATGTGTTTGATGATAACTTGAATAAATATGTTCCTGTTGAGGATGAAGATAAGGTTTTACCTACTAGGACCGCTTCCCTTGAGACAACAGTTATTAAGGCTAGTGCTAAAGTAGAAGGTTTACGTTTCTGGACTACCTATGATCCCTATCTATATAATGTATATAGTATGTTGAAGTTAGATGGGGAAATAGTGGACATAAGTGAGATTAATACAGGCTTTAGAAAGGTGAGCTATGATAATGGTCAGGGATTATTGATTAATGATGAGCCTGTATGGCTAACAGGCTATGCCCAAAGGGCTACTAATGAATGGGCTGCAATAGGTGTTGCACCAGATTGGCTAAAAGATTATGATGCCCAGCTTATTAAAGAAAGTAATGGTAATTTTATTCGCTGGATGCATGTAGCAGCCAGTCCTGCGGATATCAGGGCTTGCGACCAATACGGTATCGTCTGTGTTCAACCCGCAGGGGATAAAGAGAAAGAAGCTACTGGAAGACAATGGGACCAAAGAGTTGAAGTTATGAGAGATGTTATCCTATACTTTAGGAATAGTCCCTCGATTATATTCTGGGAGGCTGGCAATAATGCCATAAGCAAAGAACACATGAGGGAAATGACCCAGCTAAAGCAGAAACTTGATCCCAGTGGTGGACGGTATATGGGATGTAGATCAATATCAGAAGAGGATGTTGTGGCAGAAGCTGAATTTGTTGGTACCATGCTAAATCGCCATGTGAAGAGTTTTCATTCTGACTTAATGCCTGTAGTTGAAACAGAATACTTAAGAGAGGAAGCTCCTAGGCGAGTATGGGACGATTATTCTCCTCCAGATTATGATTATGACAATCTTTGGCTTGGTAGTAAAGGTAAACAGGATGGTGGAGATGTATATGACTTAACCTCTGAAGATTTTGCAGTCGAGACAGCCAAGTATTATCATGGATTTTTCAATAATAGAGTAGGAGGCGCTTCTGGTCTTAATTATTATTCTGCCATAGCAGCCCTATGTTGGACAGATTCAGCTCAACATGGAAGGCAGGCGGCCAGTGAAAATGCTCGGATGAGTGGAAGGGTTGATCCCGTAAGGATAAAGAAGCAGAGTTTTTATGTGTTTCAAACTTTACAAGATACAGATCCCAATATTATGATTGTTGGCCATTGGAACTATCCTCAGATGGGAGAAGATAATTATAAATATGCCCTAAAGGAATGGGATGGCAATCACTGGGTAAAAACTGGTGAGTCTGACTATCGTGATCCAAAGAATAAAACAGTTTATGTAATAGGTAATACCTTCATAGATAAGGTTGAGTTGTATATCAATGATAAATTAGTGGATGTTTGTGATAAAGCCGAATATTCATTTATTTATCCCTTTGAAGGAATAGATATAACTCAGTCCGGTAGTATTTCTGCTAAAGCCTATGACAAGGAGGGGAATTTAGTAGCAGAAGATATTATAGAAACTGTTGGTGAACCAGTAGAGATTAGATTAACACCAGTAACGGGGAGTCAAGGGCTGATAGCTGATGGAGCTGATATTATGTTCATTGATGTAGAAGTGGTTGATAGCCAAGGAAGGGTATGTCCACTTAATTATGATAGAATTGATTTTACTGTAACAGGAGAAGGGGTTTTTTTAGGAGGCTATAATAGTGGTAGATTTAATGGTCATGGTAGGGAAGATAGTGTAATCCATCAAACTTATGTATATGCAGAGTGTGGTTCTAACCGAGTATTTGTAAAGTCTACAAGAAATGCAGGGGATATCACTGTTACAGCCACCATGGAAGGCTTACCAGAGGCAAGGATTACCATAAGTTCTGTAGCCATGAAGGAAGAGGAAGCTGTGGGCTTATCTTTGGCATGGCCTCAGAGACTAGTCTACCAATATTCAATTACCCCACCAGCCTTATCACCCTATAGGGCACTGCAAGGTAATAGTGTGAATTCTATTGATCAGCAAGAGAAGACATATTATGATCTTATTGTAAATAATAAAATAGTTGATTTGAAGGGTGAAAAGGCCTATCAACAGACAGGGGTATTTGGCCCAATTATACCTGTACTTGATGCTATCAAAGCTGTTGATAGTCGGATTCTAAATTATAACTATAATGCTGACAAAAAGCAATTAACCATGACCAGTGGGAAGAATACTATTATTGCTACCGTAGGAGAGAGTCATCTAATAGTAAATGGAGAAGAGAATCTAATGAATGGAGAGCCAGAGCTACATGATAAGGGTAGCCTCTGTATGGAAATCAATACTATTATTTCGTTTATAGAAAATGTTAATGGAATATTAGATGAAGATGCTAAAACTTACATAATAGAAGTTAAAAAGTAGGATTTTATAATCATGTTATTAAATATATATTTAAC
>JAAYRG010000144.1 GCA_012518885.1 Clostridiales bacterium
TCAATCCACCATTCAAGTGTCTCTTCATCTAATGTACAGAACTTAACAAATTCCCATGCAAGGTCTTTTCTCTCACTATTTGAGCTAATACCTATATATGTTCCTCCACCAAAACCGTATGCAGGACCTGAACAAACTCCCCATTTTCCTGCTGTATCACCATAGTTATCTCTCATAGTTAAAACACCCCAGGATGGTAAACCAAAAGCAAATACTTCTGTCATTTCAGCGCCTTCTGATGCTTTTGCTATTTCCTCTTCATCCCAAATATTAGTATCAGCAGTAAGAACTGGAACTTCACCTGACATAGCTTGATACCATGGAGCTGACCATTGGCCCGCAAATGCTGTTAAATCATTTTGATATAAGGCAATACATAAGTCCATATAATCATATCTTGCTTGGTCAACATTTAACTTTCCATCTATAACCCAAGGGGTATCTCCTGAGAAGAAGTTCATTTCACCATCAGATGCAAATATTCTATACCCATGTTCTCTTAATGTTTCACCAGTTTCTAATATTGTTGTGTAATCCTTAAATAACTTACCAATTTCTTCAGGATCCTCAGTTCCAAATACTTCCTTAGCAATATCTCTACGATAGAAAATTCCCGCTGGAGTAATTTGATAACTAATTGCTCTTTGAACACCGTTAGCATCCTGCCCTACTTCCCATACGTAGTCAACAATATTAGAAGCATAATCTTGTGCATTATAAGGTGCCTTATCTAGGTCTTCAAAAAAGCCTGCATCAAACATTTCTGGTAACATCTGAGGTTCACCAACAATAACATCTGGTTCCTTAGCACCACCTAATAAGGCTGACTGTACTTTTGTTGGATAGTCAGCAGGTGCAATTACTACTGTTTCAACTTCTACATCAGGGTTTTCTTCCATAAACTTCATTCCGAAATCCTCTAAGTCTACTGCAAGTGTCCATACTACTAATTTCCCACTTAGTTTACCTTGATCATTACCCTCTTTATCATCTGATACTTCTGTAGTAGGATTGTCTTTATTATCAGCTAAATCCCCACCCCCATCTTCACTAGTAGATTTACCATCTGAACCACCACATGCTACTAGTGAAAAAATCATAACTAACATAAGAAGAAATGCTAAGCTTTTTCTTAATTTCATAAATAACCTCCTTACATAATTTTAGTGTTTTTGTTTACAACTTTATTATAAAGGTCTTGTTTTTTATATATAATTACCATTTTTTTAAAAAGGTGTTATTTTTTTATGTTGGTACAGCTTTGAGATTATACTTACTTATTATTTTCAATATAAACACATACTTCACTCATTTTACCCTTACGTATTAAAACAGCAAGTTCACCTTTTATTATCGAATCATTTACTGTATATAAATTGCCTGCTTCATCTAGACATTCTATATAACTAATTTTATATTCACCCGGAATCAGACTGGTCATATTGTTAAACTTATACTTTATAGTGGTATCACTTAAAAACTTTGCTATAATTTCATTAGTACCGTTAATTAAATAAGAAGGAATAGCCGGCTCAAACTTTAATCTTAATTCATCATCTTCTATGTAAAAGAATTTTCGCCCAAACATCATTATCTTCCACATATTCACAAATTCAATAGTTGAACCACTGAGCCTTGTTACAAAACCCTTACCATGGTAGCTACTATTTGGGTTACTACTACTAGCTATAAATGAAGAGTTTTCATATATACTTCTTCCATATACTTTAGGGTCTAGGAATGGAATTGCCGCATTATGTAGTTCTTTAAAAAATTCTTTGTAAAGGCCAGATTTTAGAAGCTCTAGTAAGTATTTATACTCCATATGTAACCATATAGACTCATTTTCTAACCAACCAGGTGTGAAGGCCTTGGCGCGTCCTAGTTCATATGATGCATCCTTTAGAGAAGCATTTACCTTATACATTGAAAGTTTAATATCGTACAAATCACTGTTTTTTATGTGGTTGTATAATTTCACCTTTTCCTCTCTACTAGAATCTAGCTTTAAATATCTTACAGGTCCTTCTAAAAACAAAGGTATCTTAATAACTTCAAAATGTTTTGGAAAAATACCAAGGTCATTTTCTTCATAATCTGTAACATTAAAAGCAAAATATGTTGGACAAATCTCCTTTTCTAAACTACATGCTTTTTCTATTCCTCTTTTTACCACTAGGTACCATTCTTCTAGGATTTCGACTAGAATCTTAGAATCTATTTCCCTTACTTTCCCAGACACTCCAGAATACACTTTTTCCCTATAAGCTTCTTTTACATCATTAGCCTTATTCCAAAATGAAATAACCTCCATATTAGATAAAAGGGAGTCTTTTTCTTCCTTTACCACTGACGATATAGATTTAACAAAATCAGATATTTCATCTAATAAACTAATTTTATGGGGATACTTCCTTAACATTTTTATTGTAAAGTTCATATGGCGAGCTAGTTCATAGGTCTCAGCCATAGACGATCCAAAAACTCCTGGTAAACCATTTAGTGCATCATACCATCCTGGTTTACCACCCTCCATCTCAACTCCCATTCCATAAGCATCTAGTGTTGAAAACTTACTAACACATAATAGAATTAGCTTTTCCATTAGACTTGAATAAATAACTTCTCCATTGCCATAATTACTCCTAACTAGCTTTTCTTTTGTTTGCCTCTTACTATCTTCATCTAACGCATTATACTGGCGGATACCATTATCTGTCTTTACATACCTTTTACGTCTAGGATTAACTTTTATCTGGGATAAGAAGTAAGTATAATCTTGTTCAAATAGAAGTTTCTCCTCATCTTCAGGAAATATTTCCAAATACTCTTCAATAAGATCCAAATTATAGGTCCAGTGGTCTGACCAGTAGCCTTCTCCAAAATTATCATTTATCTGTCTTTGGGCAGAACTGATTATTTTTTCAAACATATCCAATATAGGTATTTGCTCACCAAAACTTATAGTAGTAAGTTTTTTATATAAACTTCCTGGTGTAAACGGTTTTGATAAAAACTTTATTAAATTATTGCATTGTTGATTATCTGAAATTTCATAATTATCTATTATATCTTCTAGTAATTTTAGGGATGTTTTTTCGTCTACTACAAAAGTTTCTTTTTCAATTAATAAGGGGTTATATCCATCTAGTTGAATTAAACTATAGAACTTCTTAATATTTGTTTTACCAACGAAAGGTGCAAAAAAAGTATCACATCTTCGATTTTGATTGATGTCTCTATAGTTACCATTACCCTGTGAATAAAACTCTGCATCTACTGTAAAATAATTGTAGTCCCTTTCTGGGTCACCATGCTTTCTTCCATATGTATAGAAAATCGTATTTTTACCGATTTTTATAGGGTAACCACCACGTAAAATGTTATCTAAATATGTTTGCTTACAGTACTCGTCAAACTCTTTTGAGGCTGTTTTTGTCTCAATTCCCCTGCATAAATTTTTAGTTAATAAGTCTACCTCTTTTCTTTTTTTATTAAAATATTCTTTGTTTTTATTACCTTTCATAAATGAATACAAAATATTCTTGCTAGCTACTTGGCCTATTACATGATATATGCTTATTTCCTCTTGAGAGCCTAGTTTGCATTTTGTACCATAAAAACTACAAGGGAATTCATTTTGTGTAGTCTGACTTGAAGATAAAAGCCCATCTATACCATTTTCTATAAAGCCTACTGCCCTACTTAGTGAGGTATCATATGAAAATATAACATTTGGGTCTACAATAGGACTTAATCTTTCACCATCATCAAAACAAGCAAAGGAAAAATTTCCACCCTCTATTTGTGAT
This sequence comes from Clostridiales bacterium, assembly GCA_012518885.1. Taxonomy (GTDB): domain Bacteria; phylum Bacillota; class Clostridia; order Lachnospirales; family Lachnospiraceae; genus JAAYRG01. Next base: position 3,813 of record JAAYRG010000144.1, read on the forward strand.
ACATTTGCTAGATCATCAGTGCTTAACCTAACCCTGTAATATGGTAGCTTTTCTTTTATATCTTCTACTTGCATCCAAGCCTTTATCGTCTGCCCCATACCCTTTACACTTATCATATCTACGCCATAAGGAATTAAAGCAGGCATACCATCTAAAACTTCCAGATCAATGATATTTGAACTAAGGTTTCTTAAAGTCAATTTTCTAACAAGGGCTCCAACCTTTTCTCCTGGAAGAGAATAATACACTACATTTGTTTTAATTTCGTTTTCTTTATCAACTTCTTCAATTTCTAGACTGTTCATAAAGATATTCATCTTGTGACTCTTGCTTTCATTACTAAATGGTTCTATATATTTATTATTAATTTTTAAAAAAGTACGAAATCCTGTTCTTTTTACATTCTGATATGCTTGATGCGCAGGGTAGAACTCCATGATAGCGTGATCTTTGTCTTGTATACCAAAACTAGATATACCCTGTCCCCTATTGACATAAAAACACCAAATCGGAATTCCATGAATACCACTTATTCCTGGAAGAAAACTAGTAAATGTTGATTGCTTACCATAATTATTAATCATAAAACCTTCTGTATGTAGTATCATTCCATTCTCCTTATCTATATCATCATTCATTTTTGCTACCTTTACCTAACTATCTAGAATTACAATTAGCTCATGGGGCTTAAAATCATCTAGTTCTTTTATATCACTTATCGGTAATGTAACTTTACTTTTATTAAATACTTTTTTCATTCCATTAAGATAAATGCTTTTAATTTGATATTCTCCATACTCTTTATTATTTCTATTTATGAATATAATGTCGAATTCTCTATTATGGAAACTAAGTTTTATGCTTGCCTTACCTTCTTTATCAAACTGAGATTTAACTAATTTTGGTTCTAGTACTAAATCACCACTTTTACCCTTTATCCCAAACATTTGAGTGATTACCGTTAACATTAACCAACTAGCGGAACCAGTGAGGTAATGATACATTCCACGGCCTTGGTCATTAAAATATTCTGGTATTCCAGGATATATCCTACTTGCATCAAAGTTTGTTGCTTGACGGTACAAGGCTTTAATTGCCTTATAACCTTCTTTTACAAAACCTCTTTTATATAAGGCATTAGCAAACATTACTGTCATATGCGAGAACACTGCACCATTCTCCTTATGACCATAGGCAAATCCAAACATTCTTCCTAAATCCAACTTAACCTCTTTAAAATTAGTGTTTAACCGATATCCACCTACCTTATCATCAAAGAGGTACTTGTCTGCTGAATCAATAATTTTAGCTACTTGGTCATTTGTAGCAGTCCCTGACATAATAGTAAAAACCTGGCTAGTTAGCATCATGCGAATATTACCATTTATATTACCTTCAACCTTTTTTCCCTTATCATCGTAATACCCATTAAACCATCCGGATTTATCACCGTCTTTGACCCATTCAGACTCACGAATATGTTTTCTTATCCAGTTTGCCATTTTGTTTAATATGTCTATTACTTCATCACATTGAATGTATGTCTTGTCTCCTGATATATTAACCAGACAACTATGACAGTAATTATTTAGTAATCTTTGCTTTTTATCTATATTCTTATAAACCTTCTCATCATCCACTAGTAAAGGGGCCATTTCTTTTGCAATTTCAATCGTATCTACCTTATGTTTTTCCATTAAACCTTGTATTAAAATTGATAATTCATCTAATACCATTGCATATGCTGCTGTAAAAGCAACACTTTCTCCACAATTTGAAGCCATATCTAAGCCATCATTCCAATCTGCATCTCTTAGCCTTATATGGTTATGGTCACCAACCTCATAAAATGCAGTAAGAGTTTGTAATAGCAAATGTTCTAAAACTGTTCCATAGTAAGGTTTACCTGAGTTATCAAGTAATAGATTGCTTGTGTTATCCTTAAGGTCATTATCTATTGTAGTTCCTCTAAGTATTTGACCATCTTTAAAGTAGGTGTTTTCATTTAACAAAATAGAATAATCACCTGTTTGGTCTATATATAATTTAGTCGTTATACACGGCCATACTCCGTGGTCCATCCAAACTCTTGTTATATTATTTCTATCTGCTATAAATTCTCCTGGCTCATTACCAATGATAGTTGCATTAGTTCCATCAATACGAATTCCAGCAAAATTGTTCAAAAGTATTTCTCTTACCCTATCAGGCTCCATAATTATAAGGGCTAAAAGGTCTTGCCAAAGATCTCTCCAACCCCTACCACCCTTTCCATAATCATGGTGTGGAAGAAAGGAACAACCATATAATCTACGTAGAGTTGGTTGGAAGTTTACCCAATACATAAAATTATCAAAATTACTATCTCCTGTATGGTAGGTCACATTGCTTTTTTTCTCCCAATACTTTATAACTTGTTCTAAGTAAGTATTTACCTTTAACTCACTATCAAAATCTCTAGTTATTTCATCTACAAGGTCCATAACATTATTCTTTTTAAAATAATTTGAATCATTAGGACTTGTAGCACCAATTAATATGGTGTAAGTTTTTTCTTCTTTTGGAAAGATCACTGATTCTTTAAAACTTATTCCACCTATTGCCTCATATCCTTCAAAAGACTGATTTGATGGTAGAACTTCTAAGTTCTTAACAACAGCTTTTGGCCATTCAAAACTCCCACCTTCACCTATATAGTCTTCTACTATAGGATAGAAGCCAACAGGTTTTTCTCCCGTACCTGTAATACCACTTACAAAATATGTTATTGTGTTTTTATTATGGCCCCTTTCATCAAAGGTTAAGGTTGGAGTAACCACAACACCATAATCTGTTGTTGTAATACGATGTAAAAGAGAAGTTACATGTCTATGATCCCTTATATTATCAGCACTTCGACCATAAATAGGCACTGCTGCAGTTGGGATTATAGTTATAGGCTTACTACTAATATTAGTTATCTTTACTTGCATAACTTCTATGTTTGCCTTAGAAATCGGAACAAAAGAAGTAATTTGTGATTGTAGGCCAAACTCATTAGATTTTCTTGTTACCCTATGCCACAAAATACCTGCTTCAAGATAACTTATATCTTGTTTATCCATAAACCTTTTACATTGTTCTTTGGCTGAAACACCGGTGACAGACCATATTCCTTGATCCTTGATATTACACCAAAAGTTCCTTGTCGACTTATTATTATGTAAATCTTCTGCTGAAACTGGTTGTAGTATAAATTGATTTTGCCCTAACTTTATGTCTCCTCCAAGGTTAGGGGTAATTGCACTTTTAATACCTTGTTCACCTACAAGCGGGAAATATAGATAATTATTTTGGTCAGGATTGTCAATATAAAAAGTTCCCTTGTTATCTATAAACCTATAATTTTTCATTAAGCTAGCCTCCCTTTTCTAATATTTACCTATAATGATTATATAAAAGGTTCATTTCCTAAGAAATGAACCTTTTTTTATACAGGTCTATTTTTTTTATAATACGATTTATAGGTGGTAGGCACTCCCAGAATGAGTTACTTTCTTGATTTTATAATGCAAATCTATTACAATTTGATTAGGAGTTGGTACTATTCTTTAAGGGGGAGAAAAATGTATTATCACAAAAAAATTGGTGTTTTTATTTCTCATATTTATGGTTATTATCAAAGTGAGCTTTGTCAGGGTATAATTGATAGGGCAAGTTATTATGGCTATCGTGTAGAAATATTTTCTTCAAATGATGGCGAAAACTTTGGTAACAACAAAATCGGAGAAAATAGTATTTTACGTATTCCTAATTTTGATAAGTATTCTGGTATAATTTTCGCTTCGAGTACTTATCCTGTACCTAAATTACGAGATGATATATATACAGTTCTTAAAAAAGAATGTGATTGTCCAGTAATTGAAGTAAATCAAATTAATCCTGTTTTTCCTTCAATTGCCCTTGATAATGATAGCGCAACAATTGAAATAGTTGAACATTTAATTCAAACTCATATGTGCAAAAGAATTTGCTTTTTGGGTAATTCAATAGAAACTATCTATTCTCAAAATCGTTACAATTACTATTTAAAAACTATGGAAAAGTATAACATGAAGGTTTCTAATAAGGATTATTATACTAGTAATTATTCTACCAAAGAAATAGATAGTGCATTAGATTACTTTTTAGAAGGAGATAAAAAGCCCGACGCTATCCTTTGCTATAATGATGCTATGGCCTTAAAAGTAATGATAAGTTTAATTAATAGAGGCTACAACATACCCAAGGATATAGCTGTAACTGGCTTTGATACTTTAGAGTTTGGACAAAAATTTAATCCCCCATTAACTTCAGTATCATATCCAATTAAGGACCTTGGCTTTGCTGCAGTTGATACTCTTATAAAACTCATAAATAATAAGCCCGTTCCACAAATTAGCGTTGTTAAAGCAAAACCAACTTTAGGTGGAAGTTGTGGTTGTTCACAACCTATTAAAGATAACCCTATTCTATTTTCTCATAAACTTTTGAATGAATATGATTCTATGGAGCGATTCCTAATAAATGATATTAATATGTCTTCAATTCTGCATGGAATAACAGATATAGATGAAGGGATGAACTTACTAGAAAGATATGTTAGTTTAATTGATAATTGCCACGAATTTTATTTGTGTTTATATAATAATTGGGACTGGGGCTCTGACCATATTCAAAAACTTACATATTCACAAGACAAGCCCCAGAATAATACAATACTACTTAAACTAGCAATTAAAGACGGAAAACGTCTACATGAATGTAGCTTTAGTTGTAGAAACTCCTTACCTGATTATATTTATAATAATTCAAAATCGACATATATCTATTCACCCTTGTTTTTTAACGAATTAGAGTTTGGATATGTTGTTGTATCTTATAAAGATAATCAGCTAGCTTATAAGTTTAATTTCACATCCTGGCTCATGAATGTCAATAGGATGCTAAAACACATATGTGATACAAAGCAGATGGACTTATTAGTAAGAAAACTTGAAACCTTACATCATATGGATGAACTGACTAATCTTTATAATAGCAATACTTTTAATCAGTTAGCAAACGAATTAATTCTAAAAGCCCAAGAGACCAAAAAGTCAATCTCATTTATAATAATCACTTTAAATAATACAAAGACAATTATGGAGTCTTTTGGATTTAAAGAGCTTAATTTTGCAATTCAAGTTATTGGCCATGCAATAAAAAGTAGCATGGATGAAGGCCATCTTTGTGCTCATATTATAGAAGGTCGCTTTTATATCATATCAGAGGTTAATAGTAATGAATCACCTATAAATTTTATTAAAAAAGTACAGGCATATCTTGAAAATTATAATAAACTCCAAACTAAGGATTATACTATTTTAATACAATCTGGTTACAGTATACATAAAGCTAATCCTTTATTCTCATTAGAAGATTATATTGAAAATGCTACAAAAGACATGTATAAAAGCAAAAGTAATTAATTTTTATGATAATTATATTATATCTTTCTTGAGCTGTGTGTTTCTCCTATACTCAGAGGGAGAAACACCACAAGTCTCTTTAAAGATTTTCATAAAATGCTTCTCATTATTATATCCAACCTGTTGGCTTATCTCGTTTACTTTAAGATTCGTATCTTCTAATAAAATCTTGGCCTCATTTATTCTCAAGTTCTTTAGGTAATGAACGAAATTATGTCCTGTGTATTCTTTAAAAACATAAGAAAATAAAGAATAATTCATAGATACATAATTTGAAACTACCGCCATATTTAAGTCCTTATTATAGTTTTCCTTTATAAACTTAATGGCAGTATGGATTTTATGCTTGTTGGTATAATCTTCGAATTCAGTATTGATTTCTTTACCTAATTTTTCAACCCAAGAAATAAGGGTATTAAAATAATCTTCAATAGATGGGTAGCTTAAGCAGTCTTTTAAACCAAAAAGTGTTTCGTCTTCAATATCTAATACATTTTGATATAATTTGAGTATTTCATCAATTAGTATACTTATATTAGTTGAAAGACTATCAATAGTGTATTTTCCTCTTATGGTATTATATTTTAATCTCTCAATTTCCTTTATTGCTATATTATATTTATCTGTACCTATTTTTTGAGAGATAGCTTCCATTAATTTTTGAACAACCTCAGCTGAATTTTCTGTAACTTCTTCTTTCACACTATATCTACCCATTTTATCTTCTTGGTATTGATAATATCCATCACAATTTAGAAAAGCTAACTTTCTTGCTTGAATTGCCTCTTTGTAAGCAATTCCAAGACTATCTATTCCTTTATGTGAACTACTAATCCCTACATACTTATCTTTTAATTCATTTAACAGCAAATACCTTATATTTTTTTCAGGTACAATATATATATCTGTGTTGTTAACATCATTAAGGAAAATATATTGTTTACTATCATAATCAGAATTATTACTTTTTGGAACACAACATATGACATATGGAGTATTAGAAAAACAATAATCATATTCCTTAGTAATTATATCTATCTCATGTAATGATATATTCTTATTCAATATTAATAACTTTAACTGATTATGAAGTATTTGGTGAATTTCATTGTGTTTCTCTTTTTTATCTTTTATCTCTTTATCAAATCTTTCTAAAATATCTCTGATTGTATTACGGTCTACAGGCTTTAGTATATATTCTCTTGCTCCCATACGGAGTAGTTCAACAGCATAAGAAAATTCATCATAACCGCTAATGGCAATAATTATTGGTTTATGTTTTAGCTTTTGAACTTCCTTAACAAGTTCAATTCCATCCATTTTAGGCATTCTTATATCAGTAAACATTACATCTACATTCTGATTCTTTAATATATCAAGTGCCATCAAACCATTGTTACATTCAATAATTACATCTACTGGCACGCCTGACCTTTGAACCATCGCCTTAATACCCTTACGTATCATCTTTTCGTCTTCAACAATTAAAACGGTATTCATAATTAATCCTCCCCCTTTACTGTTAATGGTATTCTTACCTGTATCTTAGTATAGCACCCAACTTTGGAGAAGATTTCAATACCATATCCTTGTCCAAATGACATTTTAATTCTATCGTGTACATTTTTAAGACCAATACCATTACCAGAACCACCTGAAACTTCAATTTCCCCTTCTAGTTTTCTATATAGATTGTTAACTTCCTCTTTAGTCATTCCTTTTCCAGCATCTGTGATTTCTATTATACAATCCTGTTTATTAGCAAAACCTTTTATGTATATGGTTGTATCCTTAGCAAGTTGTTCAACTCCATGATTAATAGCATTTTCAACAATAGGTTGCAAGGACATTTTTGGAATATGTTGTTCTAAAACTAGATCAGATATTTTTGTGGATAAATAAATTTCATAATCAAATCTTAGATTAATTAAAACTAAGTAGTTTTTTATATATTCTATTTCTTCACGCACTGTTACGGTTTTTGAGTTCCATTTCATACTATATCTAAGAAGTTTACCAAGGATAGTTACAGAATCTGATATTTCATATTCTTCATTAATTTCTGCCATCATCTTAATAGACTCTAAAACATTGTAAATAAAATGAGCATTTATTTGGTTTTGTAATGCTTTAATTTCTGAGTTTTTTGCTATTAATTCCCTCTGGATGTTCTCCTCCATTAACCTTCTAATTTTATACAGCATCCTATTAAATTGATGTCCTAGCTCCCCCATTTCGTCCTGACCTTTTACATCTATTACAATACTTAAGTCTCCCTTTCCTACCTCTCTCATATGCCCCAGTATTAAATACAATTGCTTTAAAAGCTTTTTTACCACCGCATTAATAATGGCAATTAGTAAGAAAAGAACAAGAAACATAATAAGTATTGTAACATTACGTAAGAAGTATATCTTTTCTATTTCATCTTCAGCACTTTGGATACTTACAAGTGTTCCTGAGATTTCTTTTACATGTAAATATCCAACCACCATCGGCTTACCATTTATTTTGGTATAGTATGTATCACTCAAATTGACTTTTTTTGCTTGGTTAACATGTTCTCCCACTTGATTGATATAATCTAAAAGTTCAGTATCCTTATTACCACCCCAATAAATATTATTTTTATTATCTACGAAATAATTCCATTCATTTGAAGTCTCCTCATATAGGCTAGGAAACATTGTATTCATAGACATAGCTACTTCAATAATACCAATTAAGCCACTTGAATAGTCATATATGGGTGTGACTAATGACATTACCTTGTTATCTTGTCCTATAACAAAAGAATCAAATAAGGTATCTTCATAATCAAACTTCCACCCTTCTAAAATATCATCTTTTGACCATTTAAGCCTTTCCATTCGCTTTTTTCTATATAGAATAGGCATCATTTCCTGCATTGTTTCACTATCTACATAAACACGTAGCTGATAAAGATAGGGATTATTATTAACCATACGTTCCAAGAAAGAAACATTAAGTTTATAAAAATCTATTGTTTCTTCTATAGACAATTGCTCATTAGATTTTACTATTTTCAAATAATCAATAAGGGACTGGTCACTTAATATAAACTGGGTAGCCATATTGATTGAGTTAACATTTTTTACAATTTGGTCGTAGTCTTCCTTCATAGAATTTTCCATGTTATATAGTTTCTCAGAAATAGTGTTGTTTTCCATCATATGAAATAATAATAAAGAAAAAGCCAAAAAAGGGATCATAAGAAAATTAATAATAATAAATGTAAATTTTTTATTTAACTCTAATTTTTCCCATTTGTGTTTAATCTTCATTATCATAGCTTAATCTATTCCTACCTTTTTCTTTGCCTCATTCATATACTTTGTACTTTCTTTTATATAAATATCGAAACCAAGTGCTTGTCTCTTATCAATAAAATCTTGATAAATTTTATCAAACTCTTCTTCTGATGGAGCTAATAATAATTTTGGCAACACATTACCCCATAGTTTCTTTATATTAAAGTCAATATTACCCGCCTGTGAATTTACATCAAAATCAACCTCATATTGGCCTAGATAATGTGTATATGGGTATGTCCACTCTTCTAACTGCTTTGTAGGTCCCTCATATTCTTGTTTCCACTGCATTTGCATAGGTAGGTCTTGGAACATCCAATATGTATTATCTGCCCCATATAGATTATTGTATTGCTGCCTATCGGTATTTAATAATTCCCTAACCTCTTCCTTAACAACTGGTTTTTCATTAACTATATCATAGGTTACACCTTCTATACCCAGGTAGGTTAATTTTTGACCATACTCACTCATTAGATATGAAAATAGTCTTATCGCACGGTCTGGATGCTTACAATTTTTTGATATAAAGGTAACTGTCCACCCATTTATTCCTGCACCAGGTAATACATGGTCGTCTCCGTTTGAATTTTTCGGACCATCAACAGCCATATATATACTGTTAGGATTGTTTGCATATAAGATTTTTTGCTGGTCCTCCATGTCAGTCCTTTGATAAATCATACAAAAATATCTTCCCTTAGCTAACTTCTCTTCCATTTGAATCCTATTGTCTATAAAGATATCATCTAAAAGGTAGCCCTCCTCGCCTAATTCACGAAACATTTTTAGCCATCTGATATAATCAGGGTCTGTGTATCTATCATAAAAAAGACCATCCTTTTCATAAGGTACAGCCAAGAAATTTTGCAAATATTGATCAAATGAAACACACCCGTGTTCATTAAATACATGAGATCCTATAGGTATTATAGGCTCACCGTCTATAGCTTGAAACATTTCACTAGCCTTTATAATAGCCTCTTTAAACCCATCTGGTGTGGACATATCAGGCTTACCTATAGCCTCATATATATCTTTTCGTACGAGAAAGGTTTGATTAGAACCTATATTATCATATATTTCATAATCCTTTGGAACATAAGTGGAATTGGGATAACAATATAAGTTTCCATCTTCGTGAGTATACCATTCGCACACTAATGGGTCCGCCACCTCAAAAAAATATGGGTCATATTGGTCTGCTAGCTCATTTAGTGCATATACCATATCATTAATTATCATAATATCTACTTGGCTTTCCCACCATCCTAGAGTTATAATATCTGGTAATGTATCTGATGATATAAGTGCATTAAACTTTTCAGTTTCATTACCCAATGGAGATATAAAATTAATATCTACTCCTGTATCTTGGGTTATCTTTCGTGAAACTAGATCATTTCCCCATTTGGTTGTAAACCAAGAATAATTCACGTACCAATCAAGTGTGACTTTCTCATCATCTTCCCATTCTATAGATGCTTCTTCTCGGCCTTGCATATTCTGTGTAGAACCACTTCGTGAACATCCACTAATAGATATAAGTAATATAAAAATTGCTAATCCAGTTATAAAATAGTACTTCTTTCTATACATCTTCATTTCTGTCCCCTCTTATAAAATTACTAGTTTCTGAACACCCATATATAATATTAGTATAGTAATTTATTGGATAACTAAAAAGAACTTATGTTGTAAGTTAGAGATATGTCACCCATAATGTAATCAAACCATTATGTAAACCATGGGCAATAATTAGTGATAAGAGGCTACAGCCCTTAATCTTCTCCCTAAAGGTGCAAAAGAGAACTCCTAGTAATCCAGTAACAAAGACTTGAATTAAATCTCCATTAAAAATATGTAACAGCCCAAAAAGTAAGGAAGAAACAAGTATAGCAAACCACCTTGAATCCTTAATTTCTAGAAGTTTATGAAATATGTAACCACGAAAAACAAACTCTTCTGCCAATGCCACACCAAAAATCATATAGATAAATTCATAAATAAACTGCCATGGCTTAGTATATGAGCTAGTCCCCACCATATCCTTTAGACCAAGTAATATAGGGACTATAGTAAGAAACAGCGACATGGCTAGTCCTAGAAGTAATCCAGTTCTAACCTGCTTTACTAGTCTCTCTTTAGTCCTGAAGTAGTCACTAATATTTTCCTTGTTCGCCTTTATTACAAGTAGGGGAACTATCATGATTGACCATTGACTTATTATCATTAAGACCATACGAAGGCCAAGAGATAATTCCATCAAAAGGTACCTATTAAACATAACTATTCCAAAAACAGTGATAAAAACTCCAATTACAGCAAAAAAAAGCTGAATAACCTTTTGTCTTGTACTTGCTATAGATATTGTGTCATTATTAAGATATTTACTCATAACTTTTCCCTCTAATATTTTGTGTTTAATATCCTTTATTCTTCCATTACATAATACATATCCCCTAGATGATAGATTTCAATCATACACTCTATAAAGTCATCTCTATCATAAATAAAGCCAGCAAACTTAGATGTATTATATCCATACGTTTCATCTATAAGGGTAAATTCAGGGTTTTTATACAGGTTTGCGAATTCTCTTAGGTCCATTTTCCTGCCAGTAAATGAACCTATATTACTGCATATTCCCCCTTCATATTCAATAAGATATACATTAGTAAAATCCCAATCTATCTCTTCTATTTCGATACTACCATTTACTTGCATAAATGGGTTAATTTTAATAAAGCCCTCTTTAAACTTCATGGTAAGCTTATCACCAGTTATTTCAAAGGCTGTTACTACCCCATCATGGATGCTATAGGGTAAGTTAACAATATTATCTCTTATATGTCGTTTCATAATACTACCTCTCTTATGGATATAAAATCTAGGATTTTCTTTTTATAAGTAAATAACATATTAGTGTAATAACCTTTACTATTATATTACTTGTTTTATTTGTTTTATTTTTCATTTGTAACCTCCTAGTAAGGAATTTGCATTTTTCGGAAATTAGTAAAACTATAACCTCTTTTACTTTTCCATTATATGTTATTAATATAACATACAATCAAACTATTTTCATTAATATTATATTAAGAAATAGAAGCTAGGCTTAACTATTAGCCTATAATTACAAAAGGACTAACAACTTCAATTAGTCATTAGTCCTTAGTAACTTTAAATTTTGTTTTTACTTATTATATATCCTTTTTCTCATATATTTTCATCGATATTAAAGCTGATAAAACCAAAAAAATAATTCCTAAAGAAAATGTTAGCAAGGATATAGGCACTAAATTCGTAAATATCATATGGCCAACCGCTTCCAGATCAATATTTAAATTTAATCTTTGCACAATAGATGGGAACAAACCTATTAAGAAGAAAATTATCATCATAGGAATATAGGTATATAGTTTTGCTTTAGAATATCCAAGCTTAAAAAGGATAGGATATTGGAAGGATACAATAAATGAAAAAAACATTGATAAAATACACACATATAATACTAATTCTTCAGATGACATATCTAAAGGTTTAAAGTTGGATTTAATAATTGCTACTATTACTAATACTAGAATTGCTATTATCTCATTAATTAAAACAAAGGCATATCTTCCAACTACTACATCTTTTCGGTCTAACGAAAGTGTAGAATATAGGGTGTCTAAATTGTTTTTTTCAGATATGGCAAAGGGATAGGTTAAAATCATAGGTAATCCTACCATTACCATGGTAAACATAAGGCTTATTGAGTCGTTAACAAGGCCCATGAAAACCACAATTACTACAAACATATATATAGATTTAATATAAGGCTTAAGAGCTGCATAATCTAATTTCACAAAAGATAGTATTCTATTCATATGAATTCCCTCCCATATTGGTTCTAACTAGAATATCATCTAAATTACAGGGTTCGTAAACTACTGATTCAGGCATCATCCTTAACATAGAGGCTTCAATTAAACCATCAAAACCAACACTATGCTCACGGTAGCCAAGTATTAGCTCCCTTTGACTAGGTTCTAAGACTCCACGTCCGCCTTTTATCACTAGGTACTTTTCCAATAGTTCCTCTCTTGTGCCGCTGTAAACTATTTCACCTTTATTAATGAAGGTAATAAAGTCAGCAACTCTTTCTAAGTCGGTAGTGATATGGGTTGAAAATAGCACACCCTTGTTTTCATCTGTAATAAAATCACTTAATATATCCATTAATTCATTCCTTGAAACTGCATCTAAACCACTAGTTGGTTCATCTAGTATTAATAAGTCAGCATCGTGGGATAGGGCTACAGCAATCATGAGTTTAACCTTCATCCCCCTAGAAAGTTCCTTTATCTTTTTACTCTTATCAAGATAAAAGTCATCAAGTAAGTCATTATACTTCTTGCTATTCCAATTCTTATAAAAGGGGGATACAGATGCTTCTAAATCCGCCAAATTCCACTCTTCTACAAAATAAGTTGAATCCATTACTACACCAATTCGTTCCATTACTTCGTTCTTGTATATTAAGTTATCTTTTCCAAATACCTTTATTGAACCACTATCCTTTTTAAGCATATCTAAAATCAACTTTATTGTAGTTGTCTTACCTGCTCCGTTATGACCTATAAAGCCCATTATAAAGCCTTTAGGTAATGAAAAAGAAACATTATTAAGTGAAAACGAATCAAACTTCTTAGTAAGATTACTTAATTCCAATATATTAGTCATTACTTTCCTCCTCAATTAAAAACTTTAACATATCTATTAATTCTTCTTGTGAAAGTTTTACTAACTTCGATGCATTAATAGCAGCTAGTAAATGTTCTTCTATCTCTAGTAACTTTTTCTCTTTAATTAGTTCTGGATTCTTGGGTTTTACATAACTTCCCTTACCTTGGACACTTACAATAAACCCCTCTTGTTCCAGATCATTGTAAGCCCTCATAGTTGTAATTACGCTTATTTGCAAGTCTTTTGCTAATTGCCGTATTGATGGGAGCAAATCACCATCTTTAAGGTCTCCACTAAAAATGGCGGCCTTTATTTGTTCCTTAATTTGCTCGTAAATCGGTATTCCCTCTGTATTTGATATAATAATATTCAATTTATCACCTCAGTGTTTATATATCTTATTAACAGTATATACAGTATATGAACAGCTGTCAATAATATTTACAAAAAAAAGACCCACTTTATATTAGAAAGTGAGTCTGTTAAATATTTATTATTCTTATAAAATCATTATAAAGGTGCCAATTGTAATGAAAATACCACCAAGAATGGTCTTTACATTCGGTGTTTCTTGTAAAATTAAAAAGGCTAGGACTATCGTAATAACAACACTGAATTTGTCTACCGGTACAACCTTAGAAGCTTCTCCGATTTGAAGTGCTTTATAATAGCATAGCCAGGATAATCCTGTTGCTATACCTGATAAAGTCAAAAATATCCAACTCTTCTTGCTGATATTAGCAATTTGTCCATAACTTCCTGTTATAAAGACTATAGCCCAAGCCATCACTAATACTACTATTGTACGTATTGCAGTTGCTAAGTTAGAATTAATTCCTTCAATCCCTATCTTAGCCAGTATAGATGTTAAAGCAGCAAACACTGCTGATAATAGGGCAAATATAAACCACATGTTTTTTCCTCCTTCAACCACTCTAAGACTTTTGTCAATTTGATAATAGTAAATAATCCTCCTTTATTATCTCCAAATATTATAGATATAACTAATTTTAATTTTTAGAACTTATATAAGCTAAATAATATAGGATATATAGCCTTAGTTTAACACACAAGTCTTTCTATTTGAATAAGTTCTTTACATATATTTTGCTATAGAAAAAAGTGCCCTAACTAGTATTTTTACTAGCTAAGGCACCATTGTTCATATTATTAATCTAATCTTTAGTTAACCACACATATCTCTCATCATCAACACGGTCTGTCCAGGGATTATCTACAAAATGGCGAATCATCCACACATAGTACATAGGATATCCAGGCGCTGCAACTTGAGGATGGGTTTGGCCACCAGGTATAGCTGCAAAACTTCTATCAGAGACCTTGAAGGCATAATCGCCTATAAAACAAGCTCCAAAACCTTCTGGTCTTTCAAACCTATAGTAATAAACTTCAGGTTGGGGATGGTGATGGGGGATATAACTTGACCATCCTCCCTGTTCTGCTATTACCTCACCAAGTACCATATTAGAATAGGGTGCATTATTTAAATCAAATACTGTACGCACTATTCTTACAGCCTTGTTATTACATAGGCCTTCTCCTGCAATTATATCCTCACAATCAGCAGGTGAGTAAAATTTACTTGCAAAATCTTTATTATTATCAGTTGATTGTACAAGTATCTCACTTTCATCATTGGCTTCTATAGTAACTAGAACTCCTTTTGCTACATGTAGACTGCTAGGTCCTTCTGATATAAAGCTTTCACGCTTAGCACGAACTTGGTTATCATCCCATTTAAAAGTTACGTCTCCCTCAACAAGTAGGATAGCTAATTCTTCATCAGAAAGCCTGAACTCTCTTATATCCCCAGCCTTCATCTTGTAAACTGTTATATTCATTAGCATATCTTTGAATTCGCCATCTCTTCTTGTTAAGACCATTTCTCCATTTAGGTCAAACTTAGGATATTCAAAAAATTTATTCATTTTTATACTTCCTTCTATATACTTTTATTAACTAGTCACTAGCTAATATTAGAATTCAATTTCCGATAATTTAACTACTCTTCCTTCTTCTACTGATTTTTTGGCTGCCATTCCCATAAGAACAGGTTTTAATCCGTCCATAACTCCAACAGGTACTTCAGTATCATTTTCTATAGCATCTACAAATTCTTTAATTTCGGTTGCGAATGATTGCATATATCTTTCTAAGAAGAAGTATAGAGGTTTTTCTCCAGTAATTCCGCTCTCATTACTTATTACCGCTGTTGAAGCTGTATCATTAGAAGTAGCTACCATTCCCTTAGAGCCAAATACTTCAGCCCTTTGGTCATATCCATATACTGCCTTTCTAGAGTTGTCAATTACAGCTATAGCTCCGTTTTCCATTTTCATTGTTATAACTGCTGTATCAACATCCCCTGCTTTACCAATAGCTGGGTCTACTAAAACTGCAGATTGTACATAAATCTCTGTTGCATCAGAGTCAGTTAGAAAACGTACCATATCAAAGTCATGAATAGTCATATCAAGGAACATTCCTCCTGATACTGCTACATATTCTGGTGATGGTGGTTCTGGGTCTCTAGATGTTATTTTTACTATATGTTGTTCACCAACTGCTCCAGCATCTATAGCCTGCTTAACCGCTTTGAAATTGTGGTCGAATCTTCTGTTGAAGCCAACTTGATATTTTAAGTTTTTACCTTCTAAAGCCTTTATAACCTGTTTAATTTTTGTGATATCATGATCTATTGGCTTTTCACAAAATACATGCTTACCTGCTTCAATTGCTTCTACAGATATAACTGAATGAGTATCAGTTGAAGAGCAAATTAGTACTGCATCTATTTCATCATCAGCAAGGATTTCTTTGTAGTCTGTAACTGCATTTTCAACCCCCATTGCCTTAGCCCAGCTCTTAAGGTCATCATTCATAAAAGGGTCAGCTATTGTTTTTACCCTTGCATTCTTTACATAATTAGAAATACTCTCTGTATGTACCTTCCCAATTCTTCCTGCTCCAATAATTCCAAGTGTTACCATAGATTCGTCCTCCTTATGTCCTAACACATAATTATAAGCCTGTGTTATCCTTTATGTACTTTCTTGCTTTAATTGCATATTCTAATGGATTTGCTATTGCTGGGTCTTGTTCAGCTTCTACAACCATATAGCCTTGGTAGTCAATATCTTCAAATACCCTAAAAATTGAAGGAAAGTCTACTCCGTCTCCGTCACCTGGTACAGTAAAGGCTCCTAGACGAACACCTTGTAAGAAACTTAAACCTTCTTCTTTAACCTTGTCTACAACATCTGGACGTATATTTTTTAAGTGTACATGTTTTATTCTATCACCATATTTTTTCACTATTTTAACTGGGTCCTCACCACAATATGCAAGGTGGCCTGAATCAAAAAGTAAACTTACATATTCAGGGTCTGTACCTTCCATTAATCTATCTACATCATTAGCAGATTGAACTACAGTTCCCATATGGTGATGGAAAGTAAGAGATATTCCACGCTCCTTTACTGCTTTTCCTAACCTATTTAAACCATCACATAAGGTATCCCATTCTTTATCATTCATAATATACCTTTCCTCAAATACAGGTACATCCATTTGTCCTTGGATACTATAGCTTTGTTCAGATACCCCAACCACCTTAGCACCTAATTCATGTAAGTGGTCAGCAAACTTTATAAGTTCTTCTTCTACTTCTTCATAAGGCTTAGTTAAGATAAAAGTAGAATACCAAGCATTACAGATTTCTAACTCTCTAAGGTCTAAGGCCTTCTTTAATTCTTTAGTATCTTTTGGATACTTATTACCTATCTCAGAACCTGAATATCCTGCTAATGCCATTTCGCTAACACATTGTTCAAAAGTGTTTTCTTTACCAAGGTCAGGCATGTCATCGTTTGTCCAAGCAATTGGAGCTATTCCTAATTTAACCTTATTCTTATCAAGCATATGTCCTTCTCCTTTACACTATTTAATATAGTCTAGCCTTTATCCTATTAGCTTCTTTATCTTCATAAGCATTTTTGATACTTTCCTTATCAGAAGTACTAGCAAGTCCCACGTGCCACCATGACTCATAGCCATCTGTCATAGTTTTTGGAAGTACCTTGATATCAATTAATACTCCCCTTGTTTCCTTCTTAGCATCAATTAAGGCTTCTTTAAGTTCTTCTAAGGTTTTAACTGTATAAGACTTATATCCATAGCCTTCTGCAATCTTTGCGTAGTCTATAGGCATTAGGTCGCCATATAATTTACCTTCTTTATCTCTAGTACGGAATTCTGTAGCAAGGTTGCCTATTCCATTAGACATTTCTAAGTTATTGATACAACCAAAACCACAGTTGTCAAATAATAGGATGTTTATTTTCATATTCTCTTGTAGGGCAGTAACCATTTCACTATGTAGCATAAGGAAACTTCCATCACCTACCATTGCATATACCTCTTGGTCTGGAGCTGCAAGCTTAGACCCCAAGCTTCCTGCAATTTCATACCCCATACAAGAATAGCCATATTCCATATTGTAGGAATCTACCTTATCTGTAGTCCACATTCTTTGTAAACAACCTGGTAAACTTCCTGATGCTCCAACAATAATAGCATCTTCATCAATCGTATCCCTAATTAAAGAAATAGCAGAAGTTTGAGTAATTACCCCACCAATATCTTTTACAAACTCAGGAATTGTCCTTGGATCACCAGCCTTAACCATGGGTTCAAAATTCTCGTCAAAGCGGTAAGTTGCTAGGCCTTCCATTTCTTTATCCCAGGCTTCTTTTGCTCTAGCTATCTCATTCTCATACTTAGACTTATATCCTATTTCCACTAACCTATCCTTTAATAACTCTAAAGTGGCTTTAGCATCTGCTACAACTGGAATACTATCCATCTTATAAGCATGAAAACGTGACATATTTATTGAAATAATCTTTGCCTTTTCATAATCAAATAGCCATTTTGAAGAGGTTGTAAAGTCTGATAACCTTGAACCAATTGATATAATTAAGTCCGCATCCTTAGCAATGGTATTAGCAGCTAGATTACCAGTAACCCCAATACCACCTAAGTTGTACTTTGAACTAGACTTTGCTGCACTTTTACCTGCTTGGGTTTCTGCAAATGGAATATTAAACTCTTCACAAAATTCAACTAAAGCCTCTCCTGCCTCAGAATACCTAACTCCACCACCACAAATAATTAGTGGTTTCTTGCTATTTGTAATAGCCCTTACCATATCCTTTATTTCATCTTCAACAGGCTCTTGCCTTCTGATTCTATGTACTCTTTTTTCAAAGAAGTATTCTGGATAATCAAAACTTTCACCTTCAACATCTTGAGAAAGGGCAATACATACAGCACCAGTATCTGCTGGGTCTGTTAATACCCTCATGGCATTAATCATTGCAGTCATTAACATCTCTGGTCTAGTAATTCGGTCCCAATATTTTGTAACAGGTTTAAATGCATCATTGGTTGTTATCGTTAAATTGTAGGGTTGTTCTAGTTGTTGTAATACTGGGTCAGGCTGTCTTGTAGCAAAAGTATCCCCAGGCAGTAAAAGTAGAGGAATATTGTTAACAGTTGCTGTTGCTGCAGCTGTAACCATATTAGCTGCTCCTGGACCAATCGAAGACGAACAAGCAATAATTTTCTTCCTATTATTTTGCTTAGCAAAGGCAATAGCAGCATGGGCCATCCCCTGTTCATTCCTGCCCTGATAAACCTTTAGGCTACCTGGGTCTTCATCTAGGGCTTGCCCCAAGCCACATACAATACCGTGGCCAAATATAGTAAAAACACCTTCAACAAACTTATATTCCTTACCATCAAACTCAACATACTGATTATCTAAAAACTTAACTAAAGCTTGTGCTACTGTCATTCTTCTAGTCTTCATAAAAACCCCCATTTCCAATGTCATTATAAAAAACCATCATTAGTACTCAGTACTTAGATAGTACCATCCCATGTACTTACTTGTGTATTCCTAGCTTCTTCTTCATCAAACCATCTTGTAGTAACGGTCTTACTCTGGGTATAGAAACGAACCCCATCTTTACCAAGACAATGTAAGTCACCAAAGAAAGAATCCTTATGGCCTGTAAATGGGAACATTCCAACTGGAACAGGTATTCCAACATTTACACCCACCATACCGCCATGGGTACGAGAAACAAATTCTCTTGCATAGTATCCGTTTTGGGTAAATATAACTGAACCATTTGCAAACCTATTGTTATTCATTATCTTTAATCCTTCTTCAAAGGATTTTACCCTCTTAATTGATAGTACTGGACCAAAGATTTCTTCACTACCAATAGCCATGTCTTCTGTAACATTATCAAAAACTGTAGGGCCAATATAGAATCCGTTTTCATATCCTTCTACCTTAACACCCCTACCATCAAGTACTAAGTCTGCACCTTCTTCTATCCCTTTTTCTATCCATCCTAAGATACTCTTCATATGTTTTTCGTCTACTACTGGTCCTAGTTCTGAACTTTTATCATAGGCTGGTCCAATTTTTCTCTTCTTTGATAATTCAACAATTTTAGCTACTAGCTCATCTGCAATGGCTTCTTCTACAACTACTACAGGAAGGGCCATACATCTTTCTCCTGCACATCCAAATGCTGAATTAATAATACCTGCTGCTGTTCTTTCAATTGGAGCATCTTTTAGTACTAATGCATGATTCTTAGCTTCACATAAGGCTTGTACCCTCTTACCATTAGCTGCTGCAACACCATATATATGTTTGCCTACATTCGTAGTACCAACAAAGCTAATTCCTTTAATATCCTTATGGGTTAAGAATATTTCTGCTTCATTTCTTGAACAAGTTATAACATTAACTACCCCATCTGGTACACCGGCTTCCTTATATAACTGTGCTATTTTAAGTGCTGTTCTTGGGGTTTGGCTAGATACCTTTAAAACTATCGTATTACCTGCAGCAATACACATTGGTGTCATCCAACCAAAAGGAATCATAGCTGGGAAGTTAAATGGGGTAATGCCTGCAAAAACTCCCACAGGTTCCCTATATAGGTTGGTGTCAAATCCACTTGAAGTATCCATAAGGGATTCGCCCATCATTAGATTAGGCATAGCACATGCTTGTTCTGTTCCTTCAATAGCCTTTAAGACATCACCTTCTGCTTCAGACCATACCTTCCCATGTTCCTCAGCTACTAGTCTAGTTAATTCTTCTAGATTATCTTCTAGTAAGGTGCGAACTTTATACATTATCTTAGCACGTCTAATAACAGGTACCTTACTCCAGGATTCGAAGGCTTTCTTTGCAACCTGTATTGCTTCTTCTACTTCTTCCTTAGTTGAACAAGGAACCTTTGCTGTTACCTCTCCTGTACTTGGATTGTAAACTTCTCTATATTGGTCTGTCTTTGACTCACGATATTCTCCACCTATAAAATTTCTCAGTATTTCCATATCTTCTCTCCTTCTTTTTACTAGTTAAATATTTTAGAATCTCGCAATCATCTCTCCATGCTCTTCTTTAGTATCTTTAATAAACTTATTTAACTCATCAATTGTTAGCATATCTTCTGAACATCCATGACTTGCTACTAGCATTGCAGCACTTGCACTACCCATTTCTAAGCAATCAATGATTTCTTTCCCTTCTAATAAGCCATATAAGAAGGCTGATGCATATCCATCTCCTCCCCCAAATGACTTAAGTAGTTTAACTGGAAATGGTTTAATACTATAATGTTCTCCATCATTTGTATAAGCAGTTGAACCCTTTTTACCGTGTTTAATTACAACTATGCTAGCACCTTGTGAGTGGAAGTATGTGGCTGTCTCTTTATCTGTCCTGTCTAGTTCAATAAGCTTCTCAGTTAGGTCAAATTCTTCTCTCGACCCTAAAATTACATCACTTTCTTTTGCAACAATTGAGTAATATATAGAAATCTCATCAGAATTCTTCCAATTATAAGCCCTATAGTCTATATCAAAAATTACCGGTACCTCATTTTTCTTAGCTAGGAATAAGGCCTTTAATGCTGCTTCTCTAGAAGGAGATGCTGCAAGGGCTGTCCCTGATATAAGTAAGGCCTTTGCTCTTTTTATGTAACCTTCATCAACATCTTCTACACTAAGACTTAAGTCAGCGATTCCATTTCTATACATTAGAATACTACTTTCTGTTTCACTTAGTATCTCTGTGAAAGTAAGCCCAATCTTTTCACCATTTACACAGCGACTAATATGGGAAGTATCAATTCCTTCCTTATCAAGGTAGTTAGTAACAAAATCTCCAAATTGGTCATCTGAAACCTTTGCTATAAATCCAACCTTCTTACCAAGCCTTGCTAGTCCTACTGCGATATTTGCTGGTGAGCCTCCAAGATACTTCTTAAATGTGGTACTTTCTGAGAGGGGCTTGTAATAATCAATTGGATTAAAATCTACTGCTACCCTACCCAGTAAAATTAGGTCTAAGTCCTTAGACTCATCAAACTTTATGTAACCCATATCTTCACGTCCTTTCTAAACTTTATGCCCTATTATTACTTCCAAATACCTTAATGTGTTTACTAACACTTTCATATGTTCCATTTACTATAGCACTACTCATAGTAAAATAATCTCTCTTGCCAGTATTGCAATATTTACTTACATAATCGTAAACCATATTAAAGGAAGCAGTTGCTACATTTATCTTTTGAATTCCACCCCTTATACACTTTCTAAAATCATCATCACTAATTCCAGAACCACCATGCAGTACTAAGGGAATTGGTACTAACTTACTTGCTTCTTCCAAAATATCAAATCTAAGTTTTGGTTCTTTTTTATATAGGCCATGGGCATTTCCAATCGAAAGAGCAATACAATCTATCTTTGTTTTATCATATAGCAATTTTACATCTAAGGGATTAGAGTATATTCTCTCATTACTTTCTGACCCATCTTCACTTCCGGCTAATTGACCAACCTCAGCCTCAACATCTGCCCCGTACTTGTCTGCTAAATCCCTTACTTCTTTAACTAGACTAATATTTTCTTCAATTGGCATCAAGGAAGCATCTATCATTACAGAAGTAAAACCTATGTCAAGGGCCTTCTTAATATATTCAAGGTCTAGTCCATGATCGAAATGAACTGCTACAGGAACCTTGGCTTCTCTTGCCGCTGCAACCATAAGGGGACCAAAGATTTCAATTGGTGAATATGGCAACCTAACCTGGGCAACTTGTATTATTATAGGAGACTTAAGTTCTTCTGCAGCCCTTATTGTCCCCATTACCATTTCCATATTAGCAACGCTAAAGGCACCAACTGCGTATTTTTCCTGCCTTGCATCTTCTAGAAGATCTGACATTTTAACCAAAGGCATTTTCTCACCTCTTTCCAATTTGTTGGGTAACTCTTGGGTATGTTTAGTTAACTTTTTGTAACCTACTCAAAATATACCATACATTTCGCCTTTGGTCAAGAAAGTTAATCAACATTTTACATTAAATTTCTTGTAACTCTAGATATATTATCAATAACATACTAATATACCGCTTATATTGTTGTTATATCATCGTTAACTTTGTGTTATTTTATTATGTATGTTTTAATATTAGTTGATTATTTGCTTTTTTTCCTATATAATGTATATAAGTACATAGGAAGGAGATTATTATGCGCTCACAACGACTTGATAAGATAAAGAATCATCTTTATGAACACAAGACAGTCACCTTAGATGAATTATGCGAAGT
Source organism: Clostridiales bacterium (assembly GCA_012518885.1). GTDB lineage: Bacteria > Bacillota > Clostridia > Lachnospirales > Lachnospiraceae > JAAYRG01. Next base: position 27,102 of record JAAYRG010000144.1, read on the forward strand.
ATTTCAAGTATCTAAGAATACAATTCGTAGAGATATTAATGAATTAGTAGCTAGTGGAGAAGTTAAAAAAATATATGGTGGTGTCACAATAGAAGGTATTAGTCCGACTGTATCATTTGCCGAGAGGAATATTAGTAACCTACCATTAAAGCAAAAGATAGCAAAAAAGGCTGCAACTTTAGTAAGTGATAATGAGATAATTTTTATTGACTCGGGTACTACAACCATCCATATGATAGAACATATTAAAGATATAGAAAA
>JAAYRG010000145.1 GCA_012518885.1 Clostridiales bacterium
ATGATGGGAATACTGCCCCTACAATTCTTAGAGGGAGAATCAGCAGACTCTCTTGGTTTAACAGGAGAAGAACTTATAACAGTAGACCTTGATGATAATGTAAGACCTCGTGATAAAGTAAGGGTAATGGCAAGAGATAAAAATGGAAAGGTTACTGAATTTGAAGCTATAGCGAGGTTTGATTCAGAAGTAGAAATAGATTATTACCGTCATGGAGGAATCCTTCAGATGGTTCTTCGTGAAAAACTAAATAGCTAGGGATAGGAAGACCTTCCACATAGTTTAACATACAGGATTAATGGTTTTTTAATTTTTATCTTGTATGGATATAGGGTTAAGATTGTAAGTTTTAGCAATCTTAACCCTATTATTTTTGCAAGTTTAAGAGCGTATATATCTTTTCAATTTAAAGTTAATTATGTAATTTTATTTAGAAAAAAGGGGAAGTATAATTATATATGTTGCAAAAAGGAATGTTGTATGCCTATAATAAAATTAAGTTGGTATAATTTACTACTAGCTTAAGACATCTTAATTAGGCACTTCATAAATATGTATTAATAATTCTGGAGGTTAGAAAAATGAGCAAGAAGATAACAGACAAGGTAACTTGGGTAGGTAAAGTTGACTGGGAACTACAAACCTTTCATGGGCAGGAACTTTCAACTCATAGAGGGTCATCTTATAACGCATATTTAATAAGAGATAAGAAGACCGTTCTAATTGATACAGTTTGGCAACCTTATGATAAAGAATTTGTAGCTAGATTAAAAGAAGAAATTGACTTAAAAGAAATTGACTATATTGTTTCTAACCATGCTGAGATTGACCATAGTGGGGCCTTAGTAGAACTTCTAAGAGAAATCCCCGGCACTCCTGTTTATTGTACAGATAAGGGTGCACAGCACTTAAAGGCTCATTACCATGAAGACTGGAACTTTGTAACAGTTAAGACTGGAGACACGCTAGAAATTGGTGATGATAATCAATTGATATTTATTGAAGCCCCAATGCTTCACTGGCCAGATTCAATGTTTACTTATATGACAGGAGAGAGCATTTTATTTAGTAATGATGCTTTTGGCCAACATTATGCAACTGAGAGCCTTTATAATGATAAGGCTTTAGAAACCGAGATTTATGAAGAAGCGATTAAGTACTATGCAAATATCTTAACCCCTTTTAGTCCGCTAGTAATAAGAAAGATTAAAGAAGTATTAGCCCTTAATGTTCCTGTTAATATGATTGCTACTAGTCATGGTGTTATTTGGAGAGACAAGCCTACACAAATAATTGAGAAATATTTAGAATGGGCAGATAACTACCAAGAAAACCAAATTACAATTATATATGATACTATGTGGAATGCTACTAGGTTAATGGCTGAAGCTATTGCAGAAGGAATTCAAAAGGCAGACAAGGATGTAGTTGTGAAGTTATTTAATATAGGTAAGGAAGACAAGAATGATGTTACCACAGAGATATTTAAATCTAAGGCAATTCTTTTTGGTTCTCCTACAGTTAATAATGGTCCTCTGCATTCACTTAGTGGTTTACTAGGTTATATTAAGGGGCTTAAGTTTAAAAATAAAAAAGCTGCAGCATTTGGAAGTTACGGCTGGAGCGGTGAAACTGTTAAACAATTAAATGAAGAACTTGAAAAATGTGGATTTACTCTTGTTGATGCGGGTATACGTTCTACCTGGGTTCCAGATGAACAAGAAAGAGCAAAACTCGTTAAATATGGAGAGGAATTCGTAGCTAAGTTATAATTTTCCTTGACTTTTTTAACACTTTAAAAACAAGGTTAGAAAGGAAGGTGTAGTTATGGGTGAAGTTATTAATAACAGAGAGTATCGCAAAAAAGTCATGAAGGACATAATTCAACAACTTCATGCTGGAAAGACAGTTGAAGATGTAAAAGAGAAGTTTGATGAAACCTTTGGTAGTGTTTCTGCTGTAGAGATCGGAGAAGTAGAACAAGCCCTTATTATGGAAGGACTACCAGTTGAAGATATTCAAAAACTTTGTGATGTTCATGCTTCAGTATTTAAAGGTTCAATTGAAGAAATACATCAATCTGATGACCCATCAAGAGTAAAGGGACATCCTTTATACATTATGAAAAGGGAAAACAGGGAACTTGAAAGATTAATAAATGAAGAACTTGAGAAACACTTAGAAGACTTATCATCAAAAGAGAAGCTTGAAAAGTTAGAGGCTGTAATTGAAGACCTATTAACAAAGGTTGATATTCATTATTCAAAGAAAGAAAACTTAATGTTCCCTTACTTAGAAAAATACGGTAATACTGCACCACCACAAGTTATGTGGGGAGTAGATGATGAAATCCGTGGACTAATTAAAGAAGTAAAACATGTATTAAAAGATGGTATTAAAGACCCTGATGAGTTTCTAGTAATGATTGATGAAATGGTAGAAAGAATAGATGAAATGATCTTTAAAGAGGAGAACATATTAGCACCTATGCTTGCTGAAAAGTTAACTCAAGATGAGTGGTTAACTATAAAAGAAGAAAGTAAAGAGATAGGTTTTATTATAAGCAAGGTACCAGACTGGAATCCAACTAAGGAAGAAAAAAGGGAAGTAAAGAAAGAGATTAATAAAGAAAAGGGTCTAATTAATCTTCCAAGTGGATATTTTACTGTGGAAGAATTGACAGCAATGTTGAATACTCTTCCTTTTGACATAACTTTTGTGGATAAAGATGATACTGTAAAATACTTCTCCCAAGGTAAGGAAAGAATTTTTGCCCGTACCAAGGCTATAATAGGTCGTAATGTATCAAAGTGTCATCCGCCAACAAGTGTTAGTGTAGTTGAAGGAATTGTTGATGACTTTAAGTCAGGTAAAAAAGACCATGAGGACTTTTGGATTAGGCTTAAGGATGGTAAGTTTGCCTACTTAAGATATTTTGCTGTAAGAGATGAGGAGGGTAACTATCTTGGTGTTCTAGAAGTATCTCAAGATATTAAGCCAATACAAGAGCTTACAGGAGAAAAGAGACTAGTCGAGGAATAAATCATTAGAATTATAAAAGGCAGGAAAACTCTCAGGAGCTTCCTGCTTTTTATAATGAGTTTATTAATTTTCTAAAACATTAACCTTTTTCTTTAATATATATCTCAAGAAAACAACACTTAAAATCAAAGAACTTATTTCTGCTAAAGGAATTGAATACCAAACAGCATTAAGACCAAAATAGTTACCAAGTATATAAGCAAGAGGTAATATAAATACTAATTGTCTTGTAATTGAAGTAATTAAAGATAGAATACCATTACCTAAAGCTTGGAAGACGGAACTACAAACAATACCAAAACCAGCAAAAATAAAGCAAAGGCTTATTATTCTAAGGGCTGGAACACCAATTCTTAACATCTCTTCAGATGCATTAAAGAGGCCTAATAACTTATCAGGTATAGTTTGGAAGATAAGAAAGCCAATCAACATAACTGTAACTGCGGTAATAATACTTAATTTAATAGTGTCTGTAATACGTTTTTTATTCTTAGCACCATAATTGTAGGCAATTATTGGGACCATACCATTGTTTAGACCAAAGACTGGTAAAAATATAAAGCTTTGTAGTTTAAAGTAAACACCGTAAACAGATACAGCTGTTGGTGTGAAGGTTATAAGTAGTCTATTGATGAAGTAGGTTAAGAATGAACCAATTACCTGCATAACAATTGATGGAAAACCTACTGCATATATGTTTTTAATTATCTTTACATTTGGTCTAAAGCTTTTAATTGCTAGATTTATGTCCTTGTTCTTACTTAGATTAAAATATATAGCAAGGGAAGCTGCTAATACTTGTCCAATTATTGTTGCTATAGCTGCACCTGTTACTCCTAGGGCAGGGAATCCAAACCAACCAAAAATCATAATAGGGTCAAGGATGATGTTAGTTACAGCCCCAACTATTTGAGTTGTCATACTATAAAGAGTATTACCAGTTGATTGAAGTAGACGTTCAAACATAACTTGCATAAATAAACCGACTGCAAACAAGCTTATTACATTAAGATATTCCATAGAGTAAGCTATGATTTGTGGGTCACTAGTTTGAACCCTTATAAAGGTTTCACCAAAAAGTCTACCTAGGATGGCAAATATAACAGACCAAACTAGGGCAAGAAATATACCATTTGTTGCAGAAAGGTTAGCTTTTTCGTAATTCTTTTCTCCAAGGCTCCTTGATAATAAGGCATTAACACCTACTCCAGTTCCAATAGCAATACCATTCATGAACATTTGCCATGGGAAAACAAGGGTAAGTGCTGTAAGAGCATTCTCATTAATCTGTGCAACGAACATACTATCTATTATATTATAAAGTGATTGTACTAACATAGATAGCATCATTGGAACTGACATGGAGAATAGCAATTTATTTATAGGCATAGTACCCATTTTATTTTCTTTAATAGTTTCCAAATTATCCCTCTTTCTTAATAATCTATAAGTCATACATTTAGGTTAAAAACAAATAAATTTAAGCAAAAAAAGAGCTGCTGCAAATTAAGTTACCTGCATCAGCCTGTGCTTTTGCTCACATATGATATATTAATCCCAATAGGATGAAATGTCAATAATAATACTTTATAAAAAATATGAGGTATGATAGTATAATAATACGATTAATGGTCTTAACTTATCTTCCATACGAAGATTTATGAGACCTTGAGGAGATAAAGTATGAAACGTATTTTAATTATAATAATTATCATAAGTCTTATGAGCCTTTCTGCTTGTAATATTAACATATTAAAAGAAGAAAAAGCTGAGGGAAATAATAAGCAAGAAGAGACCCAGCTAAATACTGATAATAATGACGCTAGTAATAAAAAAGACGCTAATTATTTATCCACAATAGAAAAGCCTGAAAGCCTAGATGGTTTAGATATTCTACAAGTTGCTAATGCCTTTGTACTTGACCTATTAACAGAAGACTTTCAAAGGTTAGAAAGCCTATATCCCTATAATGAAGAGGTGGACACTCTTATTAAGCTTGATGAAGTTCAAAAGGAAATCATCTTCCATAACGTAGATATGGGTGAGGTTCATAAATTAAATGAAACATATATTTACCAGTATGGTACTAATAAGTTTGTAATAGTTCCAATTGAAGCATCACTTCACAATTTGAATGTGCAGGTTAGTTTTAATAAAAACAATCAAATTATTGGATTTTCTTATGAAGAATTTGGCCTTAGTTCTGCAACACAAACAAGGGAAAGGCCTGAGGGTATTGTAGAGGAGGACTATTCCTTCTATAGTGATGGCCATGTTATTACTGGAACATTTACAAGTCCTACAAGTAGTGGGGATGGGACCAACCTAGCAACTTATCCCCTAGTAGTACTAACACCTGGTTTTGGGCCAAGTGACAGGGACTTAAGTATTTTTGAAAATAAACCTTTTAGGGACCTTGCTTGGGGTTTAGCTGAGGCAGGAATTGCAACCTATAGGTATGATAAGAGAACTTACCTTTATGATGATGTGGTTAACGCTGCAGATTTTACCGTATATGATGAAAGTATTAATGATGCAATAGTAGCAGTAAATATGGCTAAAGAGTTAGGTAATGTAAACCAGAATAGGGTCTATGTATTAGGATTTAGCCAAGGGGGTTATTTGCTTCCTAGAACTGCAGAAGGCCTTATAGATATTGCAGGATACATATTTGTTTCAAGTCCTGCCCAACATATGAAAAATTATATAAAAGAACAGTATGAGTATCTGGCCATGGAAGATGGAAAGATAAGCCTTGAAGAACATACTACAATCAACAAGATGATTGAAGATATAAGTAAGTTAGAGATGTTACATCAAATCCCTGCACAGGAAAGGGTACAAGGCTTTTACAAAAACTACTGGTTAGACCTAAGCACCTATAATCCAATTCAAACTGCAAGTAAAATAACTAGCCCTGTGCTAGTTTTACAAGGAGAAAGAGATTATCAGGTAACTACTAAACAGTATAATTTGTGGATGAGTGCCTTTGTAGAAGCACAAAACTGGACTTTTAAGTCTTATCCTGACTTGAATCATTTTATGATGAAGGGGGAGGGCAATTCTTATTCTAGTGAATATAGAATTAAGAACCATGTAGACCTCCAAGTAATTCAAGATATAGCAAACTTTATTTTTACTAATTAGGTTAAGAAGGCCCTGACATATTAATGTCAGGGCCTTTTATTATTATGTGGTTAAACCTTCTTTTGTGTCGTATCAATAACTATGTCACTTTCTTCTTCAATTCTAAAAGTATCAAAATAAAGGTTCTCAAGGGGTATCCAAAGGTCTATAAACTTGTTATACATTGCTTTACCGTTTCTTTTTAGGATTCTCTCCCTTTGTTGTTTGGGACTATGTTTTAGAAAAATCTTAAGGTCATAATTACCTACTAGGCTTGGATGCATACTATAAGAACCTTCTATGATATTTAGCAATTTAGGACTTACTAGAATCTTATCTGATAAAGACATAGTCTGACAGTCGTATTCTTGGTAAGAGAAGCTATCTCTTGATTTTAGGCCTGATATAATTTCATTATCAAACCTTACATAGTCTATATTACCCCCAGCTTCTTCAAGTCTTTCTCTTGTTTTTAAGTGGGGTTGTAGGAAATAATCATCCATATGGAAGATATTACAATCATATATATCTCCTAAGGTACTAGCTAGGCTTGTTTTTCCCGATGCACACATTCCATCTATAGCAACTAGGACCTGTCTCCTTAGTGAGACTAGCCTATCAATACTAGCAAACACATCCATGTACTTGATATATTCTTTTGAAATTATTCTATAGGCTGGATAATAGTTAGACCTATAGGTACCTGTATGGCTTACGGCCCTGTAGCCCTGTGACTTATAGCTATTAATATAGTTATCTACTTCTAGCCTATTAAAGGGTAAGACCCCTTCCTTACATAGGTCTATAAGGAGGCCTAGTTTTTTTTCAAAGTTAGAGACTGTCCCCTTATTAGAATTTGCTGTTTGAACAAACAGGTTATTAATAGTAGAAAGGCTAAGTCCTGCTCTTACTGCAGGTACAAGATTTAACCTATAGATATCACCACCTATATTTTCAAAGACTGGTTGGGACTTATATACTGGATTATTAGAAATACTAATCAATTCTTCTTCTAGGAACTTAAGGCTTTCATCCTTGTTTGCTATTAGGTGGCCACCTGCAAATTCACTTTGATATATAAGCTTTACTATGTCCTGGATTTCCATCTTAGGATACTTATTAAAATGATCTATTAGTATATTTTTAAAATTAATCATAAATGATTCTCACTCTCATTATTTAGTAATTGAATTTGTCTTGTATTTTTGATAATCTAAGTTATAGTAATATTAATTACTAAGCTAGGTAAATATAGAAATAGGTTTAGGGATATTATATTTCATATATCTTATAAATTCAATTTCTACAATTACTTAAAGATACTTTTAAACAATAGATTTTAGCTAATATATAATATAGATAAATATTATGAGATAGGATGGTATATATGAGAGTTGGAATAGGATATGATGTCCACCGTTTAGTAGAGGGAAGAGATTTAATAATTGGTGGAGTTAAGATTCCTTATGAGAAGGGCCTACTAGGCCATTCAGATGCAGATGTTTTAACTCATGCAATAATGGATAGTTTATTAGGGGCAGCAGCCCTTGGAGATATTGGAAGACATTTTCCTGATACAGATGAAAAGTATAAGGGCTCTAATAGTCTAGACTTACTTAAAGAAGTAAAAAAACTTATAGAAGACAAGCATTATGTTGTAGAGAATATAGATGCAGTGATTGTTGCTCAGGCGCCTAAGATGGCTCCTCACATTCCAGCAATGATAGAAAACATAGCATCAATTCTTGAGATTGAACCTGACCAAATTAATATTAAGGCAACAACTGAGGAAGGTCTTGGAGTTACAGGTAAGGGTGAAGGGATTTCATCCCATGTTGTCTCAATGTTAAATTCAGTAGAAAACTATAGCTATTATGCATTTGACCCACTAGAAGAAGAAAGAAACTGTGGCGGTTGTAGTGGTTGTCATAAACACGGCTAGTAAAGGGTTTAATGGCACTTTATTATAAGGGAAAGGGTATTATCTATGGACTATCAATTGTTTTCTAGTATAGGGGAAGTTACAATTAAAGATGAAGAATTAGTAAAACAAGACATATATAACTTGTGGCAAGAGTGTTTTGGCGATTCTGATATGTATACTGACTTTTATTTTAAATGGAAGATTAAAGAAAATCAGGTATTTCTTATATATTATGGTTTGGAACTTGCAGCCATGCTCCATCTTAACCCTTATATCTTAGTAGCAAGGGATAGTGACCTAGCAGCCAACTATATAGTGGGGGTTGCAACCAAGGAGAACCATAGGCGAAAAGGACTAATGAGCAAGCTCTTGTTTGCAGCCTTAGGACAGATGAATAATGAAAAGATGCCATTTACTTACTTGATGCCAGCCAAGGAGAGCATATACCTTCCTTTTGACTTTAGGATTGTATATGAACAGACATATTGGAATAATAAGTTGATACAGGCCAAAGTAAGGGAAGATGAAATAAGAACAGGAAAGAGGCTTGTAGCAGCTAGTACGAGTGATATTAGGGTAATAGCCCTAGAGGAAGATGACAAGGAAAAGATAGAAGACTTGGTTTCATTTACAAACAAGTTCCTAGCAAGTGAATATGATGTGTTTGTAAAACGAAGTCCCTACTACTATAAAAGACTAATCAATGAGATGAAAAGTTCAGCAGGAGGCCTTCTATTATGCTATGAGGATAATGATCTCATTGGATACTTGGCTTATATGGCAGAAGAGGCTGTGTATATTACTGAGTTTATTGGCTTAGACCAAAGAGAAGAAGAGGTCTTTTTGCAAGTTTGGTACTACCTTGCATCGGTTACTGATTTGGGTATTTACAGGAGGAGAGAAGGAAGCCAAGTACCAGCTATTATGACTAGGATAGTCAATTTAGAAGAGTTTGTAAGAAGGCTTACTTCAAAGGAATCTCTAAACTTAATACTAGAAGTTGATGACCCAATTATCAAAGAAAATACAGGGAGATTTTTAATAAGTATTAATGAATTTGGTGGAAGTATTAAGACGACTAGTAAGGAACCTGACCTAGTGATAGATATTGGAGACTTGACTGACTTGTTTTTTAATAGGTTAGAAGAGGATAAGTTAGATAGGTTACTATCAGCAAGTGATAAATCTAAAATTAGTGATATTAAGTCAAAACTAGACCAAATAAGTTTCTACGATAGTTTGTTTATTAATGATGTAGTTTAATCTTATTAAGGCATTAGAATGATAATAAAGAGCATTATAACCTTTATCATATAAAGTAGTCCTTAGTATTATTTAAGTAGTTACTGGTTAACAAGTTAATTTAGGAGGTAGCTTATGCGTGTATCATTTGAAGAAATGAAAGCAGAAATTAAAAGGGTAATGTTAAAGGCAGGATTATCAGAGGAAAAGGCAGAAATATGTGCACAAACTCATACTGAAACTAGTAGAGATGGTGTTTATTCCCATGGACTAAACAGGGTTCCAAGGTTTTTTAGATATTGTGAAAGAGGTTGGGTTAATCCTGATGGTGAACCTGAGCTAATTGGACAAGCAGGCCTAATGGAAAATTATGATGGAAACCTAGGGCCAGGTATAACCAATGCTAAATTCTGTTCACAAAGGGCAGTAGAACTTGCTAAAAAACATGGCATTGGAGTAGTTGCCCTAAGAAATACAACTCATTGGATGCGTGGTGGGACTTATACCTGGGATATTGCCAATGAGGGTCTTATTGGAATAGCATGGACCAATACAGAAAGTTGTATGCCAGCCTGGGGAAGTAAGGAACCAAGTTTAGGTAATAACCCCTTATGTATTGGTATTCCAAGGGATGAAGGGAATGTAGTCTTAGACATGGCAATGTCCTTATATTCCTTCGGGAAATTGCAGGTAACCAGATTAGCAGGAGAACAACTTCCCTATCCTGGTGGTTATGATAAAGAAGGTAATGTTACAACTGACCCAGCTGCTATTGAAGAAACAGGAAGGATATTCCCAACGGGTTATTGGAAGGGAAGTGGCCTTGCAGTAGTTCTTGACCTTTTAGCTGCAATTCTTTCCAATGGCAATTGTACAGCTCAAATTGATAAGATTGGTAAAGGAAGTTGTGGAAGTTGTAGTCAGATATTTATCGCTATAAATCCATATATGTTTGCTTCGAAAGAAGAGGTAGATAAAATACTTGATGATACTATAAGCCAGATTCACTCTGCAAGTCCTATGACTCCAGGTAGGCCAGCTAGATATCCTGGTGAAGGAACATTATCAACTAGAGCTACTAATGATGAAGAAGGAATCCCTGTAAGTGAGGAAGTTTGGAATAAGGTTCGTTCTTTGTAAAATACATTGACAAAAACTCGGAGATTGCATAAAATAATTTATAGTTGAAATAATTGAAGATTATATTTAAAAGCATTGAACAGAAGAGTAGTTGATATAGAAGGCAACAGAGAGAGAATGTCATCGGCTGGAAGCATTCTTTGCTGGAATATGGACGAAGTGCATCTGGGAGCTGATTAGGTGAGGGGAAACCTTAGCTTAGTCCGGTACAAACCGTTATTATGTCAGAGTAGAATTCTTATCATTTTCTATGTAACTAGCATGGAATAATTATTATATAAGAATTCTTAAAAATAGAGTGGAACCACGAAGAACTTCGTCTCTTGTTGAGACGAAGTTTTTTTTGTGAGGGATATATTATAAGGAATATTTCATAATATTTTAGATTAAGATATTATGTTTAGTAATAAGGTATTTTGCAGGCTACTACTTATTATGATAGTAATCGGAGGTTGTATCAATGGGGATAATAAGTTATATTAAGGAAGAGATGAAAGTTATACGGGAGAGGGATCCAGCTATAAAAACACCATGGGAAGTGTTTTTATATCCAAGTTTTAAGGCTATAATTAGATATAGGATAGCCCATAAGCTTTATAAGAGAGGGCATTATTTCTTGGCAAGATGGATATCACAAAGAACTGTTCGTAAAACAGGAATAGAAATCCATCCTGGTGCCCAAATAGGAAAGGGTTTGTTTATTGACCATGGAACAGGTGTTGTAATAGGGGAAACTGCAATTATTGGTGATAATGTAACTATTTACCAGGGGGTAACTCTAGGTGGTACAGGAAAAGAACAAGGTAAACGTCACCCTACTATTAAAGACAATGTAATGATTAGTGCAGGTGCCAAAATATTAGGGTCATTTACAATAGGAGAGAATTCAAAAATTGGAGCTGGTTCAGTAGTCTTATCAGAAGTTCCACCCAATTCAACTGTAGTAGGTGTTCCAGGGCGAGTTGTAAAGCGTGATAATGTAAAGATACCACGTGAAGACCTAGACCAAGTTCACTTACCAGACCCAGTATTAAACGACCTTAAGCGCTTACAAAAAGAAAATCAACTACTAATAAAAGAACTAAAGCGTGTATGCACTAAGGTTGACCAGCTAGAACTAGACTTGTTTGAAGAACCACTAGAAACAGTTGGTAAGGCTGAAGAATTAAGGAATAAGTCTATAAAGTAATCATAAGGGAAAATAATATTAGAAAGAGGGAAACTTATGAAGATATATAATACATTAACTAGAAAAAAGGAAGAGTTTATACCTATTGAAGAAGGCAAGGTTCGTATGTATGTATGCGGACCAACAGTTTATAACTATATTCATATAGGTAATGCTAGACCTGTTATTTTTTTTGATACAGTAAGAAGGTACTTTGAGTATAAGGGTTACGAGGTTAATTACGTTTCCAATTATACAGATATAGATGATAAAATTATTAACAAGGCCAATGAAGAGGGTGTTTCGGCAAAAGAAATCTCTGAAAGATATATAAAGGAATACCAAAAAGACTTAAAGAGCCTTAATGTAAAACCAGCAACCCATCATCCTAGGGCTACAGAAGAAATAGATGGTATGATTGAAATGATTTCTGACCTAATTGAAAAAGGCTTTGCCTATGAAAAGAATGGAACTGTTTATTTTAAAACTAGAAAATTTGATGAATATGGTAAGCTATCCAAGAAAAATCTTGATGACTTAGAAGCAGGTGCTCGTATTGCTGTTGATGAAGAAAAAGAAGACAGCATGGACTTTGTTCTATGGAAACCTAAAAAAGAGGGAGAGCCTGCTTGGGACTCACCATGGGGTGAGGGACGACCAGGTTGGCATATTGAATGTTCAGTAATGAGTACTACCTATCTAGGTGAAGAAATTGATATCCATGGTGGTGGCGAAGATTTAATTTTCCCACATCATGAGAATGAAATTGCTCAAACTGAAGCATGCACAGGCAAGACTATGGCAAGATATTGGATGCATAATGGATTCTTAAATATTGATAACAAGAAAATGTCCAAATCAGAAGGTAACTTCTTTACTGTTCGTGAAATTGGAGAACAATATCCCTTATCAGTACTTAGATTCTTCATGTTAAGTGCCCATTATCGTAGTCCAATAAACTTTAGTAAAGACCTAGTTGAGGCATCTATGCATGGTCTAGAAAGAATCCAAAATGCAGTCTTTAATTTAGAGTATGCACTAGATAATGCAGTAGATGAAAGTCTAAAAGATAGGGAAGAAGAAGTAATAGAAAAAATAGAAGCCCTTAATCGTAAATTTGAAGAAGCCATGGATGATGACTTTAATACAGCAGATGCTATTTCTGTAATATTCGAAATAGTTAAAATCACTAATAGTGAAATTACTGCAGAAAGTTCAAAAGAATTAATTAGGAAGGCCCTAGATAAAATCCTACTCTTATCTGATGTTCTTGGGATTGAAGCTAAAAAAGAAGAAGAACTATTAGATGAAGACATCGAAAAGAAAATTCAGGAAAGACAAGAAGCAAGAAAGAATAGGGACTTTGCAAAAGCAGATGCAATTCGTGATGAGCTTTTAGAAAAGGGTATCATTCTAGAAGATACAAGAGAAGGGGTAAGATGGAAGAGAAAATAGATAATAACTCCGAGTTAGACCTAATCAATTTTATTAATGTTCAGATGGATATATCAGGTATTGATGTTAATACCCTATCCCCACTAGTCCTTGCCTTTATTGGAGATGGGGTATATGATCTAGTTATAAGGACAATTGTTGTAGAAAAGGGCAATGCACGTGTAAAAGACTTGCATAAGGAATGTAGCGAGCTTGTAAAGGCACCAGCCCAAGCTAACTTATATAACAATATTAAAGATGAGCTAACACAGGAAGAAGTAAATATCTTTAAAAGAGGTCGCAACACAAAAATAAGGACCCTTGCTAAAAATGCTAGTAAGTCAAGTTATAGAATAGCTACTGGCTTTGAGGCCCTCATTGGATACTTATATTTAACAAATAACTTTTCAAGAATCTTAGAACTGATTAAGATTGGATTAGATAAAGAAAATCAAAAGTAAATTTATAAGATACAAGTTTGATAGAAAATTTACTTAATATACTTAGTTTGAATTATAGATGGAGGCAACACATTATATGAAATACGAAGAATTTAAAATAGAAGGCAAAAATGCTGTTATTGAAGCCTTTCGTTCTGGTAAAACAATAGACCGTGTATTTATATTAGAAGGAAGTCATGATGGAACTACTAATACAATAATTAAAGAGGCTAAGAAGTGTGGAGCTATTGTTGACTTTGTTAAGAAAGAACGACTTGACCATATGTCAGAAACAGGTAAACACCAAGGAGTAATTGCATATGCAGCTGCATATGAATATTCAACAGTTGAAGAGATTTTAGATATAGCTAGAGGAAAAGATGAGCCACCATTTATAATACTTCTAGATAGTATTCAAGACCCTCATAACCTAGGTGCAATTATTAGAACTGCTAACCTTGCAGGGGCTCATGGAATAATTATTCCTAAGAGAAGGGCAGTAGGTTTAACTGCAACAGTTGCTAAGGCATCAGCGGGTGCTATTAACTATACTCCAGTGGCAAAGGTTACAAACCTTGCTGATACCATTGAGAAACTAAAAAAAGAAGGCCTATGGTTTGTATGTGCAGATATGGATGGAGAGCTAATGTATGACCTTAACTTAACTGGACCTATTGGACTAGTAATAGGTAATGAAGGGGAAGGAGTAGGAAGATTAATTAAAGAAAAGTGTGACTTTATATCAAAGATTCCTATGTATGGTAATATAGATTCTCTTAATGCCTCTGTAGCTGCTGGTGTTTTAGCTTATGAAATTGTTAGACAAAGAATTAAGGCCTAATCTTTAAGGCCTTGGGACCTTTCTTTAACACAGGGCATATATTTTAGAACATAGTTTTATATTAAAATATTATAATACTTTAAACAAAAAAATTAGGCTAAGAACAATAGTGTTCTTAGCCTAATTTTTAATCAATTGAGGTAAAGATATTAAACAACTAAGTTGTCCACAGTTTCTATGAAGGTAGAAACCAAAACATTATGCTCTATCAAAGTGTCTAATATGCTTTCTACGTAAGTCTTAGAATAGGAAATAGGTTCAGTATATTCTGTAATTGCATGTGCTGAATCCCCATATTGAATCAACTGAATCCCATAAAGAGGCCTTGCTCTTACTTCCCTTTCCTCAACTAAACAGTAATCGATGGTTACTTCCTCATCGCCCTCTAGCCTTACTGTTTTTCTGGCTTTCAAATAAAGTGACTGCATAATGATTCCCCTTTTTTATAAAATTATACTCACAAGTTAATTATATTTATTAATTTAGCGAAATGCTATATTAATAAATCACAAACTTAAGTAATTAACTTGTATAAAGTGTCACATTGAGTGTAGATTTATGGATAAAGCCATTAAAATTGTTCTCATTATACAAAATAAAAGAAAAAAACTGTCAATTGTCAACAAAATAACAAGAGCTTTTTTGTAAGAAAACACAATTAAATTAATTAAATATATATAATTAGCATAATAATATAAATGTAAGTAACCATAATATTTTACTTATGAAATCCTTGTAATTACTCTTTTATTTCACGGATTTTATTGATTTAATTAGCTATAGATGATACAATTTTGTCAAATAGTATCGAAAAATACCAAACATAGACTAAATGTTAAGGGAGTCATGAATGAAAGTAGAAAGAAGAAAAAACTTTTTAATTAACTTTTTTTATTTTGCACTTATAATAGGGCTGGGTTATATCGGACTTAAACACTTAGTTCCTGCTCTTTTGCCTTTCGTAATCGGCCTTGTTATAGCAGTTATTTTTAAGGGACCTGCTGACAAGCTTGCTAAACGAACAGGAATTAAACGGGCATATATATCTATTATTATACTTATAGTTTTTTATGCCATATTTTTTGGAGTAGTAGCCCTAGTTGGGGCCCAATTAGTATCCTTCTTGCAAGAGAGTGTATATAAGATTCCTGGTTTTTATACAGACACGATTGAGCCATTTTTAATTGAGCTTACAGACAGGTTTTTTGTAAAATACCCACAATTTGAGAATCATATAGATGGAATAATTGATAGTGTAAGTGATTCTGTATACTCCTTCTTAACAAACCTATCAACAAGCTTGGTATCAGGAGCAGCCCTTCTTGCAACTAAAATTCCATCACTACTTATTAACTCTGTGTTTACAATTGTTTCTTCATTTTTCTTTACAATTGATTATCATGATGTTACAGAATTTGTGTTTAGACAATTACCTGAACAGACAGCAATTCAGGCAAGGGGTATTAAGGAAAATGTAATAGTAACCTTATGGAAGTATGCTAAATCATATGCATTCTTGATGTCCGTTACCTTTGTAGAGTTAACAATTGGTATGGTGATTTTAGGAGTAGGCAATCCACTTGCCTTAGGAGCTATTGTCGCAATTATAGACGTACTTCCAGTACTAGGAACAGGAACAGTTCTAATACCTTGGGCAATAATAGGTTTTGTTTTTGGTGATTATAAGATAGGTATTGGAATGTTACTACTTTATGTGATTATTACTGCTGTAAGACAAACTCTAGAACCAAGAGTTATAGGAAAGCAAATAGGATTACACCCAATAGCCACTTTAGTTAGTATATTTGTAGGTGGTCAGTTATTTGGTATAGTTGGAATATTCTTAGTGCCAATCCTACTAACAGTTATAAAGCAGATGAACGATGAGGGAGTAATCCACTTGTTTAAGTGATTAACAAGCAATTAATGATTAAGGGTTAGACTTGCCATAAGCCTTATATTAAACACTAGCTAAATATACTTATATAATAAAAAAAGCCACTAACAGGGATACTGTTAGTGGCTTTTAAAAAAGGGATAAATAAAAGCTGCCTACGAGAATCGAACTCGTGACCTCCGCCTTACCAAGGCGACGCTCTACCGACTGAGCCAAGGCAGCATAAAAAGCTCTCACGATTTCATATTCTACCATATGGGGGCTTTCTTTGTCAACCATAAAAGGCTTAAAATTGATAATGGCTAAATATTAGTAAACTCTTAATTGTTTTCTTCTCTTTCCTTGTTAGCACGTTCTCGCTCTAACTTAGAATAAATGCAACCACAATAATCTTGTCGGTAAAGATTATGCTCTTTAGAAAGTTCAATTGAACGCTTATATCCGTTCTTCTTTTTAAAGTCGGAGAACAAATAAGGAATATCATACTTCTTGGATAAGGACTCTCCGATCTCGTTTAGCTTAGTTGAGTTCTTAAGGGGGCTAATTGAAAGGGTTGTGGTAAAATAATCAAAATTATTATCCTTAGCCACTCTAGCAGACTCTTCTAAACGAAGTTCATAGCACCTAAAACAACGTTCTCCGCCCTCAGGAACATTCTCATATCCTTTGGCTATATTATAAAATAGTTCAGGCTCATAATTACCTACCATGAACTTGATTGGGTACTTAACCTCTAGACTACTAATTAGCCTTTTTTGTTCTTCTATACGTAGTTCATATTCTTCCTTGTAGGATATGTTAGGATTATAGAAAAAGATTGTAATATTAAAGTAGTTAGATAAGTATTCTAGTACATAACTACTACATGGGGCGCAGCAACTATGAAGTAGAAGGCTTGGGGCCTCTTCCTTATCTTTGATTTGTTCTATTAGTTTGTCTAATATTTTTTGATAATTTATTTTATTCATAAGTTTTAAAAGCCTAATTCCTAAATTTTAAAAATATAAATCAGATTAGGAAAATTAGGGCTAAAACACACCTTTCATTTTAGACTTGATTTTTTCATACAAATATTATAATATATGATTGTTGTTAAAACAACAAACAAAAATTTAATAAGTATTAATTATATCGAGGTGTGGCTTAGCTTGGCTAGAGCGCCGCGTTAGGGACGCGGAGGTCGCAGGTTCAAATCCTGTCACCTCGATTTTTTTGTTCTAAAATTCTAATATAACAATTCCCAGTAGTGTCCTGTAACATGATATCTCAAAGTACATTGTATATTTCTCCCACATATAAAGGATTCACAAATATAGACAAGGGTTGGAAGCCCTGCATAATGTTCTTCCTTATAATCTAGGATATTACTTATCTTTATCTGATTTAGTTCCCCATTAATATCTTGATATTCAAAATACAAGGGTTTAATTTCACCCGTAGGATTAAAAACGGCAATAACTCCTGTTTCGTGCTTGGAGTATAGGTTGCCTTTTTTTGTGTTGCTTTTATCATACTTAATTGAAAAAGAGGAACCAAACATTAAATCACCTTCCCTAAAAAGAACAACAAACACTTGTTCGGTAATGTATAATAATTATACGGAACAAACGTTCGTATGTCAAGATAATAATATTAGCAAAAACAGACAAAAGTAAATGTAATAAGCAAATTGTGAAAGTATTGACATTATTCTTAATGAGGATTATAATAAATGAAAACGGTTCTCAAAAACGTTGTTTAATTGGAAGTAAGAAAGGATAGTTTTATGACCTTACAAGAAGCCCAAAACGGTAAAGAATATATAGTTAAACAATCCCTATTAAAACAACCTCAAAAGCGTAGACTAGAGGCTATGGGTTTAATAGAAGGAACAATGATTCGCAAAATTAATCAAGCCATAGATGGCTCTGTTATTTTAATGGTAAGAGGAACAAGGCTAGCCCTTGGTAAGGATTTAGCAGAAGATATAATTATTCGTGATATAACCCCTAGTGACCTAAGGAATAGGAGAATAAGAAGGGGAATAGGCCTAAGGAATGGTCACACTAGAGCTGGTGGCATGGGAAGAGCTAAAGGCATGAAGGATGGCCAAGGCAAGGGACATGGAATGGGAAGAGCTATAGGACCAAGAGATGGTCAAGGTAAGGGTAGTAGTATAGGAAAGAAGAGAGGTAATTAGCTTGTCAGGAGTAAGTAGTTCAGGTGATGTATTTAATAGATTTAATACAAAAGAAGCAGAAGAATTGCAGGTTGGCTTTATAGGTAACCCAAACAGTGGGAAAACAACCCTTTTTAATGCTTACACAGGTGCACAACTAAAGGTAGCCAACTGGCCAGGTGTAACTGTAGAGAAGAAA
Source organism: Clostridiales bacterium (assembly GCA_012518885.1). Lineage (GTDB taxonomy): Bacteria > Bacillota > Clostridia > Lachnospirales > Lachnospiraceae > JAAYRG01. Next base: position 18,612 of record JAAYRG010000145.1, read on the forward strand.
GAAGGGGCATTTAAATACCATAATCATATATATAAATTAGTGGATTTACCAGGTATCTACAGTCTGACTTCTTATACTATAGAAGAGAAGGTAAGTAGGCAGTATATCTTAAGTGATGAAGTAGATGTAATCGTTGACGTAGCGGATGCATCTAATCTTGAGAGGAACTTATATCTTACATTACAACTAATTGAAATGGGAAAACCAGTAGTGCTAGCCCTTAACATGATGGATATAGTAGAAGAGCGAGGAATGGAAATAGACCTTCACCGTTTGCCAGAAATACTTGGTATTCCGGTAATTCCTGTATCTGCTAGAAGAAAAACAGGCCTAGATATTTTAATGCATACAGTATCCCACCACAAAGGGGTTGCATCTAATCCCCATGTAGTCGTATATAGTGATTTAATTGAAGATAAAATAATCAAGATTGAGGAAAGATTAAGGGAATATGACCCTAATATTCGCAACCCAAGATTTTATGCCATCAAATTATTAGAAAAGGACCCTGACATAATGGAAAACACTCCTATAGATGTTTCTGACATTGTAGATAGGAGTTATGAAACAGACATTATAAATCAAAAGTACGATATTATAGAAGAAATAGTAGAAGAAGTCCTTGTTAACAAGCAAGAGACAACAAAATTTACAGATAGGGTTGATGGGATTCTTACTCATAGAATCTTTGGAATACCAATATTCCTAGGAATTATGGGTCTTGTATTTCTGTTAACATTTACCCTAGGTGACGGAATCAAGGGAATCTTTGAAGGATGGCTTGAAAGCTTTAGTGAGGGTGCAGCTGATGCCCTTTTAGCTATTAATGTAGGGGAAATTCTTACATCTTTAATAGTAGATGGGATTATAGCTGGTGTTGGTACCGTTTTAACCTTCTTGCCTAATATTGCAATCCTCTTTTTAGCATTAGCCTTCCTTGAAGATAGTGGCTATATGGCGAGAGTAGCCTATGTAATGAATGGAATTATGAATAAGATAGGCTTGTCTGGAAAGGCCTTTATTCCGATGCTTCTTGGCTTTGGATGTACAGTTCCAGCAATCATGGCAACAAGAACCTTAGAGAATGCTAGGGATAGGCGAAAAACAATACTTATTACCCCATTCATGTCATGTAGTGCAAAGATCCCAATTTATGTTCTACTCTCTAGTATGTTTTTTGGAGAGTACAAGAGCCTAGCAGCCCTATCAATGTATATAATTGGACTTGTAACTGGACTTATAACTGCATATGTGGTGACTAAAATAGAAAATAAGGCTGATGAGTCAAAAGAAACAAGTGAAGAGGCAGAAATAAATCACTTATTGATTGAACTTCCAGAATATAAAACACCAAATACATATAGTATAGCAATATATGTTTGGGAAAATGTAAAAGAATACATTACAAAAGCAGGAACAACTATTTTCCTAGCATCAGTAGTTTTGTGGTTTCTTTTAAGATTTGGAACTAGTGGATATGTAGAAGATATGTCACAAAGTTTTGGAGCTGCAACTGGACGTTTCTTAGCCCCTATCCTAAGGCCAGCAGGACTTGGTTTCTGGCAAATAGGAGTATCACTAATAGCAGGTTTAGCTGCTAAGGAAGTTGTAGCATCTAGTCTTGGTATTTTATTTGGCATAACAAACCTAGATTCTGCAGCAGGACTTACTGCAATGAGTGAGTCACTAGCAGCCCTTGGATTTGGTACACTAAATGCCTACTCGATGATGATTTTTGTTCTATTTTACACACCTTGTGTAGCAGCCATTGCTGTAATTGCAAAGGAACTCAAATCAGTAAAATGGACAGTATTTGTATTTGTATTCCAAATTGCTTTTGCACTGCTAGCATCAACTTTATTCTATCAAATTGGTAGTTTGTTTATTTAATAGCAAAAGGGGATAATATATGGAAGGAATCATTATAGGTCTACTAATAGTAGCATATACAATCTTTGTTATAAGAAGGCAAGTTAAAAATATAAAGGCAGGTAATTACTGCGGTTCATGTTCTTCATGTGGGTCAGCTAAAACTTGTGGCCAACTTAATAAGATGAAAGAAAGTAAGTAAAGAAAAAACTAAATTAAATCCTTTAATAAAAAGATACTTATAGCTTTAGTGAAAACCTAGTTATAAGTATCTTTTCTATTTAGAATAGAAAGTTCCTTTTTTGCAAATAAATAAAATGGGACCATTAAATAATAATTATAATTACTAGACTAGAAAGGATGAAAGATGGATAAGAAAATAGACAAATCTAGAAAAGAAATTGAAGAGCAAAAGAGGCAAAATGAGAAGTTTAATAGCGTAACAAATAAAAGAAAGGTAGAGAACCAAAATCAGACCCATAATGTTGTAAGAGAGGGTACAGGAAGGATATTTCCAAGACGTTAAAGTTTAGCCTGGCAAAAGTAGAGTTTTGCCAGGCTTTTTATATTAAACTAGCTAATCTTTTGGCGAAAACCTATAGACTTAAACCAGAATTGCTAATAGAATGAAGGTAGGAAAGATTGGAGAAATACTGACTCCTGAATACAGGTTTGATGATAGCCATATCAAAAGATGGAATAGTGGCTTTAACTAAACATATAATAATAAAAAAGCCATAAAAGGAGGGCCTATGAATAATTCAATACAGTATAATGTAAAAGAGAATAGAATAATTCTAAGAGGCGATGGACTAGTATCAGTATTTCCTGACCTTGCTATTATTAGACTAGGACTAGTAAGTGAGGGAGAGAACCTTACCCAGTTACAAGAAGATAATTCAGTGATAGTAAGTAATATAATAAGTGCCATAGAAGCGATTGGTGTAGAAGAAATTAGTACATTTGATTATTCAATTGAAAAAAATATTATTTATGAAGATGGTAGGAGAATTGATAGGGGCTATATAATAAGGAACATATTAGAAATAAAGACCTTTGATATGGAAAACCTAGGTCTAATTATAGATACAGCAGTTGCTAGCGGAGCAAATCAAGTAGACCAGGTATTGTTTCAGGTCTCTAACCCTTCTGATTACTACCAAGAAGCCCTAAATCTAGCTATTATGGATGGTATAGAAAAGGCTAGAAATATAGGGGAAACATTTGGATTTAATATTAATATTACTCCTATAAGTATTACAGAAGCAGGCTCGGCAATAGAACCTCCAGTTCCATTTAATTTAGCGAGAGAGGTAGGGAGCATTACCCCAATTCTTCCAGGCGACCAAACAATAAGGGCGAGTGTAACCATGGAGTTTATAATGGAATGAAAGTATTTTCATTTAACTCTAGACTTAGATAATAATAGTTATTATAATATAGTAAACTTAATTTTAAGTCTATCGGAAGGAGTGTATTACTATGAGTCAATGTCTTAGAGAAAGAATTGAACAGCAAGAACACGAGTATTTGAGTCCCTACGCTTCTTTTAGTGATGAATCCCTAGGAAGAGATAGGGAGGAAGTACCTTGTGATATTAGAACAATATACCAAAGAGATAGAGACAGGATATTACACTCAAAATCATTTAGAAGACTTAAACATAAGACACAAGTTTTTTTGGCGCCAGAAGGAGACCATTACCGAACTAGGCTAACTCATACCCTTGAGGTAGCTCAGATTGCAAGAACTATTGCCAAGTCCCTTAGACTTAATGAAGAACTTACAGAAGCAATAGCCCTTGGCCATGATTTAGGCCATACACCCTTTGGTCATGCAGGAGAAAGAGCTCTTAATAGGATATGTAGTGAAGGGTTTGACCATGCCCAGCAGAGCTTACGGGTTGTAGAACGCTTAGAAAACCATGGTAAGGGTCTTAACCTTACTAAGGAAGTTAGAGATGGTATTAGAAATCACCAGACGAGGAGAACGCCAAGTACTTTAGAAGGAAAAATAGTAAGACTTTCAGATAAAATAGCTTACATAAACCATGATATAGATGATGCTATTCGTGGACACATTATAACGGAAGATGATATACCAAAGGAATATACCAAGGTTTTGGGTAACACGGTAAAAGAAAGACTAGATAGGATTATTCATGATATAGTATCTCAAAGCCAAGGACAAGCTGATATTATAATGTCTAGTGAAATAGAAGAGGCTATCTATGGTATGCGAGAGTATATGTTTAAGAATGTATATACTAATCCAAAGGCTAAAGGCGAAGAATCAAAAGTAGAAGACCTGCTAGAGTTTTTGTTTGAGTATTATATGAAAAATGTTGAACTTTTACCCAAGGAATACCTTGTTATGATGGAAGAAGATAATGAGACCCAGGAGAGGGTAGTATGCGATTATGTAGCAGGTATGACAGACAGATTTGCAGTAGGCATGTTTTCAAAATTAATATTGCCAAGGTCATGGAGTATATACTAATACTAAGAAAGGATATGATACATTGTATTATCCAGAAGAAACTGTAGAGGAAGTTAGGCTAAGAAATGACATTGTTGATGTAATAGGTTCATACATAAGTTTGAAAAGAAAAGGTGCTAACTATATGGGACTGTGTCCATTTCATAATGAAAGGACTCCGTCATTTAGTGTTAACCAAAACAAGCAACTTTACCACTGTTTTGGTTGTGGTGCAGGTGGTAATGTCTTTACATTTGTAATGGAGTATGAAAACTTTACATTTATAGAAGCCCTAAAGCACTTAGCAGAAAGGGCTGGAGTGACTTTGCCAGAAGAAGACCTAAGTCAGGAGCAAAAAAGAAGTAGGTCAGAAAAGGCAAGAATACTTGAAATTAACAAAGAAGCAGCCAAGTTCTATTTCTATTTGTTACACACAGACCAGGGTAAGCATGGGCTAAAGTATTTATTAGATAGAGGTTTAAGCGAGGAAACTATTAAGAGTTTTGGACTTGGTTATTCTGATAGAGGAGGCAAGGGCCTATATAATTACCTTAAAAAGCAAGGATATGATGATCAGATTTTGAAAGAAGCTGGCTTGTTTAGCTTTAAAGAGAATGATGTTTATGACCGTTTTTGGAACAGGGTAATGTTTCCGATTATGGATGTTAATAATAGGGTAATAGGTTTTGGTGGGAGAGTTATGGGGGATGGAGAGCCTAAGTACTTAAACTCACCAGAAACTAAGATATTTGATAAGAGTAGAAACCTATATGGCCTTAATTATGCTAGAACTTCAAGAAAGTCAAACATAATAATATGTGAAGGATATATGGATGTTATTGCTCTTCATCAGGCTGGATTTAACAATGCTATAGCATCTCTTGGAACAGCATTTACCCAGCAACAGGCCAACCTACTTAAAAGATATACATCAGAAGTGTTACTTTGTTATGATAGCGACAATGCTGGAACTAAGGCAGCATTAAGAGCAATAGAAGAACTTCGTGAAACAGGACTTAATACTAAGGTAATAGACCTTAGCCCTTACAAGGACCCTGATGACTTTATCAAGGAATTAGGGGTTGATGAATTTGAGAAAAGAATTAAAAATGCACAGAATGCATTTTTATTTGAAATAGAAACTTTAGAAAAAGAATTTGACTTACAGGATCCAGCAAGTAAGACCAAGTTTTTCAATGAGGTTGCAAAAAAACTACTTATTTTTACTGAATCTATAGAGAGAAATAGCTATACGGAAACTGTTGCAAGGAAGTATCATATTAGCTTTGATGATTTAAGAAAACTTGTTAATACGTACGGTTCTAAGTATGTAGCAGGTCAGGATAAAATACGACCCACTGCAGAAAGTAGAGATAAGAAGAATAAAAAACTTGCAGAAGATGGACTTGTTAAAGCTCAAAAGGTTCTTATTACATGGCTTATAGATAGACCAAAACTATTTTTATCAATTCAAGGAATACTTGAACCAGAGGATTTTTCAGAAGAGCTATATGTGAATGTCATCAAACTTTTGATAGATCAATATAAAAATGAAAAGAAGCTAAATCCTGCAAAAATAATCAATTATTTTGAAACAAGGGAAGAACAAACAGAAGTTGCGTCACTATTTACAAGTGATATACAAGGAGATATGACTACTTTAGAAATGCAAAAGGCATTTAAGGATATGGTATTAAGAATTAAAAACCATAGCCTAGAAAAGCAAATCAATCAAGCAGCTATAGAGAATGATCCAGAAAAGCTTCAGAAGTTGATTAAAGAGGTCTCGGCCTTACAGAATTTGCATATTTCTTTTTATGATGGTTAAAATACTAAAGATTGACGACATAGATTATTTATAAACAATTTTACAGAGAAAAATGGAAGATTTATATGTTTCCATAGGAGGGGTAAGTTATGGCTGATAATAAAGCTTTGTTTAACCAAAGATTAAAAGAACTTTTAGCTTATGCTAAAAAGAAAGAAAATATGTTGGAATATCAGGAAATCAATGATTTTTTTAAAGATGTTGAACTAGATGAAGAAATGATTAGTATCATGTATGATGTTCTAGATAGAAATGACATAGATTATCTTAGAAAGCCAATAAGCGAAGAAGATGATTTTGATGAAGATTTAGAAGAGTTAGACCTTGACCTAGAAGATGATATAGAAATAGACACTGAAATAGAAGAAATCGACTATTCTATACCTGAGGGTGTTAGTTTAGAAGACCCAGTAAGAATATATCTAAAAGAAATTGGAAAGGTTCCATTACTAACAGCCGAAGAAGAAATAGTATTAGCAAAAAGAATTGAGGAAGGTGACGAAGAAGCAAGAAAACGTCTAGCTGAGGCCAACCTTCGTCTTGTAGTAAGTATTGCTAAGAGGTATGTAGGAAGAGGGTTAAGTTTCCTTGACTTAATCCAAGAAGGTAACCTAGGTCTGATTAAGGCTGTTGAAAAGTATGACCATACAAAGGGCTTTAAATTCAGCACATATGCAACCTGGTGGATTAGACAAGCAATTACGAGGTCTATAGCTGACCAAGCAAGAACCATAAGAATTCCTGTTCATATGGTTGAAACTATCAATAAGGTAGTTCGTACAGGAAGGCTATTGCTTCAACAATTAGGTAGAGAAGCAACCCCTGAGGAAATTGCTAAGGAACTTGATATGACACCAGAGCGTGTTAGAGAAATCCAAAAAATTTCCCAAGAGCCAGTTTCACTAGAAACACCAATAGGTGAAGAAGAAGATAGCCACTTAGGAGATTTTGTTCAGGATGAGAATATTAAAGAGCCTGAAGATGCTGCCTCCTTCTCTCTACTAAGAGAGCAGTTATTTGAGGTTATGGATTCTTTAACAGAAAGAGAACAAAGAGTCTTAAGTCTTAGATTTGGTCTTGAAGATGGGAAGACAAGAACCTTAGAAGAGGTTGGACAAGAGTTCCAAGTAACAAGAGAGAGAATAAGACAGATAGAAGCAAAGGCCCTTCGTAAGCTAAGACACCCAAGTAGAAGTAGAAAACTAAAGGATTATTTGGAGTAAAATATGGATTTATCAGATAGATTACAAGCTGTAGCCAATATGGTAACCCCTGGAAACATTGTAGCTGATATAGGTTGTGATCACGCCTATGTTTCTATTTACCTAATAAAAAGAAAAATAACAGATAAAGTAATAGCCATGGATGTAAACCAAGGTCCCTTAAACATAGCTAGAACTAACATATCTAAGGAAGGATTTTCAGACAAAATCGAAACTAGATTATCCAATGGCCTTTTAAAATTATCACCAAATGAAGCAGATTCTATAATAATTGCAGGTATGGGCGGTGGCCTTACCTGCAAAATTTTACAAGAAGGTATAGATAAACTAGATGGAGTGAAAGAATTAATCTTGCAACCTCAATCTGAATTAGATTTAGTTAGGAAACTTCTTAAAAGGTTAGACTTTAGTATTGTTAAAGAGAAAATGTTAATTGATGATGGAAAATACTATGTAGTTATAAAGGCTGTTAAGGAAACAAAAGAAGGTGGGGAATTAAATCAAGTTAATAATTATGAAGATAATGTAGAAGAAGCCCATTACCTTTATGGTAGATACTTACTTGTTCATAAAGACCCCATTTTACACCAATTTCTTCTGCAGCAAGAAAAAGTACTAAATAATATTAAAACTAAATTAGAAGAAACACCTACTGAAAATGCTAGGAATAGGTTGGAGGAAGTAAAAAGGGAAATTAGGATTTTAGATATAGCACTTAGTTACTATTAAAAACAAGTAAATAAGGAGGGTTATATATGGAAGACTTAGTTAAAGTAACGATAGGTGGTAAGGTAAAGGAGTATAAAAAGGGGACCACTTATCTTAATATTAGCAAGGAATATCAAGGGGAATATGATAATGATATTATACTAGTTCAAGTAGACAATAATTTAAGTGAACTTCATAATACGGTCGAAAGGGACTGTAAGCTTGAATTTGTGACTACAAAGGATAAGGATGGAAAGAAAACATACAATAGGGGATTAATTATTGTTATGCTTAAGGCCATCTATAATGTTCTTGGTAAGGATATTGCCCGCCATGTTTCTGTTGAGTATTCAGTATCAAATGGCTTATATTGTGAATTATACACCAAGGATGACCTAGCTAAGGAAGATGTGGCAAAAATCAAGAAAGAGATGGAAGACATTGTTGCAAGAGATTTGCCAATTGAAAAGAAAACAATAAGTACAGATGATGCCACTAAGCTATTTCATGAATACGGAATGTATGACAAGGAAAAGTTGTTTAAATATCGCAGGGCTTCTACAACTAATATTTATAATTTAGATGGTTTTGAAGACTACTATTACGGTTATATGCCAACAAGTACAGGTATACTAAGGTACTTTGACTTAGTCTACTATGAAGGTGGCATTGTCCTTGTAGTTCCAACTAGTAGGGACCCTAAACTTGTAGAGGGTTACAAACCCCAACCAAAACTCTTTTATACCCTTAAAGATTCTAACAAATGGTCTAATAATGTAGGGATTGGTACAGTTGGAGACTTAAATAATATAATTGTAAAAGGAAATATTAATGAATTTATTATGATTCAAGAGGCACTACAAGAGGCTAAAATAAGTGAAATAGCCAAGCAGATTAAGGAATCAAAAAATAGTAAATTTGTAATGATAGCAGGGCCATCTTCTTCAGGAAAGACAACCTTTTCCCACCGCTTATCAGTACAACTTCGTACTCTAGGTTTAAACCCGCATCCTATTGTTGTTGATAATTATTATAGAGAAAGAACAGAAGAAAACTATAAGTTAATGATAGATGAATATGGTAACCCTGATTATGAGTCCCTTAATGCCCTAGATGTAGACCTGTTTAATGAGCATATGACAGACCTACTTAATGGCAAAACAATAGACATACCAAGGTATAACTTTATAACTGGTCGTAGGGAATACAAGGGTAATTTCATAAAACTAGGACCAGAGGATATCCTTGTAATTGAAGGTATTCACGGCCTAAATGATGACTTGTCTTATAGCTTGCCAAGGGATTTGAAGTTTAAAATATATATCAGTGCCCTTTCTACGCTAAATGTAGACGAACATAACAGGATTTCAACTACTGATGGAAGACTGTTAAGAAGAATTGTTAGGGATGCTAGAACTAGAGGTTCTTCAGCACAAGATACAATAGGAATGTGGCCATCAGTTAGAAGGGGAGAGGATAAGAATATTTTTCCTTTCCAAGAAGAAGCTGATGTTATGTTTAACTCAGCTCTTATATACGAACTAGCAGTATTAAAGCCATTAGCTGAACCCCTATTATTTGACGTAGATAGGAAATCTAAGGCTTATATAGAGGCAAAACGTTTGCTAAAATTCTTAGACTATTTCTTAAGTTTAGGTACTGAGCACGTTCCGAATAATTCAATTTTAAGAGAGTTTGTGGGCGGAAGTTGTTTTAAAGATGCATAAGAATATAAAATCTGCCATTCCATCTTAAGTTTTATAAGATGGAATGGCAGATTTCTATTTAAGTCTTTGATTGCTAAAGTCACCCGTATCCTCAGTTGTCCATATTACTACTGCCACACCAATTCCAGTTACAATTGTAGCAATAAGAAGCATGTTAAATATTCCAACAGTTTCTTGTAGAATTCCGCCAGTCAAATTTGCAAGAACTGCTGATAGTCCAAAGGTTGCTACATTAATCATAGTTTGGCCCTTAACAGAATCTTGTGGTGGAATAATAGTGTTTACATAATATAAGCTAGCTGGTGTAAACA
>JAAYRG010000146.1 GCA_012518885.1 Clostridiales bacterium
CCACCAAGATAGATTATATCACTACCATAGTCTTTGGTTGTTATAGAGAATCTATTTACATAGTCTCTTCTATATCTAATTGCAGTATTCTTAATAGACCCTATGATCTGCTTAGGTGTCCATGGATTAAGCCAATTTCTTTCATCTGGTCCATCAATTGTAAGGGTAAATTCTATCTTAGTACCAACCTTTAAAGATTCTCTACATGTATTAATACTATTTGGTCTTCCATCTACAAAAACATCTATCTTTTTGCTTAATAAGAGATCATCTGTAGATAATGGAAGACTATCACTTATTTTGATATGTCTTAATTTGTCTTCAATAATCTCACCAAAGGCTCTTTTCTCAATATTAGCACCCCTATCACTGACAGGTTTTCTTCTAAAATCTGCGTACCTATCATCTCTTCCTTCTTTTCTTCTAATAAGGCCTGATAGTATTGCAGTCCTAATTGCACCCTTTATTGAACTGCCCGGTATATAAGGCCTTCCATATGGATCCTTAAGAAACTCCTCTAGATTATCGCTTTTTCTTACTCCTGCCTCACCGCAATAAAGTTTATATTCAAGAGCACTATCTAAATTTGTTCTATACCTATTACTAAAGTCTGTTAATGTCTCGTTACTATATAAGAACCTCTCGTATTGCTGACCAAGTATAGAATATAGCTTATAAGGATTATAAACTTCTACATAATTACCCTTAAGAATATAATCTTTCTTAGATAAAGTATTTCCATTTCCAATGTGGACTGGTGTAAGTACTTCAAGGCTTATTGTATATGTTTTCATGTATTCACCTCCAAGAACATTGGAATAGCATATCTATACACTGGATGTTCATCATTGCCAACATCAAATATGTCTCCAGTAAATTCATTTTCGTAAACAGAACCTGCTTTAAATGAGTAAAAGTCTCGTTTTTTGTACCTACTTTGATATATAAAACCACTTCTTTTTTGTAACAGATAATTAGCCCCATCAAGTACCCCATCAAGTTCCGAATCTTTTGCCATTGCTGTATTTAGCAATATCTTTTTATTACCCTCTGGAAATTCAAAACAATCCTTAATTTCAAATGTAAATCTTCCAAGTCCAGAACTTCGCTTGCCACCTATTCCGCTATATTGTAGTCGTTCGAAAAGCTTAAAGATTTCATCATCTTTATGTTCAACTATAATATATAGGCCCGCATTGTCTTTAAAGGTATATGTTCCTACTTGAAAAGGATCGCTTCCAACACACACTTGAGTTCTAATATCAGAATCACCTAATATAAAACATTCTAACTCTTCCTTAGGAATCAGTGATCCTTTAAAATAAAAATCAAGAGTATCATACGCGATGTATTTGATTTTTTTAAATAGCTTATAATCTTCTGATTTATGTTCAACATAAACCATAGGTTTAGGAATATAGTAAAACTCATCAATATAGGGAAATGCATTCGAAATCTTGAATTCTCCTTTTTTCGCTTTATTTACAAGCTCAGGTATATTATCACTTTCTAAACAGAGGGCTGAAAAGATGGTATCGGCCATAATTTCAAACTCACTATCACTTAGGTTTTTATTTCCTATGTGAATTGGAGTTTTAAACTTCATTTTAATAATTGACCTCTTCATAGCTATACCTCTAATTCAATTGTTGGCGCATCACCAAATATTCTAGTAACCTTTAGGTTGTTGAATTTTATTCTTCCACTACCACGTGACCCGTGACCACCTAAGTAATCAGATTCTAATAACTTTATTGCAGTTGAAATGTTTTTAAAGTCCTCTTCCAGCTCATCCTCATTAAGTACGTCATAAAATAGTTCAAAATCAAAAATTGAACCTCTTACAACCCTTTCAATCTGCCTTGGATTAGCTTTAGATGTTTTCCTATCAATTGAATTCTCAGTCTTTACTTCTGTAAGCCTTATATTTGCATTTTTTAATGCTTTTTCACTTTCTTCATTCATGAAGCAATCATTAAATTTTAGGCGTGATGGAATAGCTTCTTTATTCTTATCTGAAGAACTACCAAATAGCCTAAGTACTTGATCATGATCTTCATTGTGGGAAGGACTTGCACCAAATGTTTTTTGAAGTAGGGAGCGCATTTTACCCTTTATACTACTACCTGGAATTATTGGATTGCCAGTTACAGAATCTCTAATAACAGGACTATCAACCGCTCCAATTGCTGAATATGAATCTGTACCACCAATATGTAAACCTGTAACTACCTCAATTTCACCACTAATTAGAAATTTTGAAAAACCCATAATTAATTACCTCCATAAAATTTGTGATAAGCTACTAAAGCTTCAAAATATTTACAGTAATCTAAGAATTTTTTTCTACTGTCACCTATTTCATCTACCATTTTTAAAAGACCTGTTTGTTCAAAGAAGTAGGTTAGCTTTCCATTTTTAAAATGAGGATTGTCCCTAAGTTCCCTTCTAGTAACCTGTTGCCTATCCCTACCTGCATCATATATCATTTTTACCTTAAGATGTCTTATTCTCTCTACATATTTTTCATCTAGTTTTTCATTTGGCTCTAAAATAATATCATTGTATAATTCATTTACTTGAGCTAGAAGGTCTCTTAATTTACTTGTGGTAATAACGTTATATAACTCCTTCATTAAGCGCTCTGCCTTATCTACATAGTCTTCGTTTCGTGAAGTCTGTTTAGAATTGATTTCATTTAACATAATTCTTCCACCTTTCTAACACTCTTTATCTAGTTTCATATGAATATAAGGTAATTGCTATTTCTGCTTCTTTTGCTTGGTCTGGTTTAATAATCCATTCATAAAATTGTTTTACATCTAACTTAGGATTTCTAGACTTTGCTCTAGTAAGTAGATAAGCATATCTAGCAATATTAATTTTTTCTTTATGCGCCCCTCTGAGCAGACTTAGAATATTATATAAAAATGCCTTTCCATATTGGTCATCTTGCTTAAATACCTGCCTAATAATATCTAGCTTTTCTTCAATAGAACCTTTATTTACACTTTCCTCTAAATCATCATTGCTTAGATGTGGTAGTTGATCCCACTTAAGAACCCAGTCACTTTCTATTTGCTTGCCACTCTCATCAAACTTTCCACCTCTAAATAATGTAACCTTGTTTTTACTTGAATCTTTATGCTTAGCTAAGTCTTCTAAGTCACCAACTTCTGAAGCAATCCTTGATATAGGAAAACTATGGGGATAAATTCCGATACCCGCTGATATAGTAAGGACTCCTTGAGTATATTTAGCAAATGCCTCCTGTATATCCTTAGACAAATCGATTACATCGTTCCAACTTCCTACTATAAACATGTCATCGCCACCTGAGTATATTATTATGGCGTTTGTTTTCTTAGCTTTTAGCAGGTCATTTAAATAGTACTTAAAAAACATGGATAGGTGTCTTGATAGAGTCGCTGTTCTTGATATTGTCTCATATTTTCGATTACTTTTTTGAACTACTTTGCCGTCCTTTTGCTCCTTAAATCCGTAAATAAATGCTTGTCCAAGATTATCAACATCAGCTCTAAGGACTGCAATCCTACTGATTCCCGTAGATTCCTCTGCCAACTCTTCAAATGTCTTCGCTCTTAGCTTATTCTTGGTGTAATTAGTTTTAGCAGTATAATCACCAACCCATAAATTGGTCGCATAACCAATTCCCATAGATGGGTTATTCTTTGAATATATTCTTACATAACTTGATTCTCTTGCTTGGTCTAATGTTTTGATAGTCAGACTTTTATCAAAAGGAAGTGGTAAATAAAAATACTTGCCATTCCTATATTGGTTCTCTTCAACTACAAAATACATTTCATCTATTGTAACTAGAGGAGAAATGTCAATTAAAGGCTGGCATATATCGCATAGGCCTTCATCATTTAACCTATCACTTCTCTTACATTCACGACATTCTCTTTCACTTTTAGCATTAGATAAGCTATTCAAACGTCTAATGTCAGAAGCCTGGTATCTTTTAGCTTTCTTTTTTGATACCTCCATACCAACCCTTTGATAAACCTTACCGATATCGTCAGCAAGTTCATTGCTAGTACAAGATGTATATCCGCTTGCTAGATATAAAGATATATCAAAGTTGTCTAAAAACCAATCTTTAACTTCCTCATCGAATTCATCAATAATTTCTCTTGCTTCTTTAGTATTAGGAAGAAGCGCATAAGCATGACCGCCACCTGAATAGATTATATTACACCTAGTTAATCCAAGTTTAGCCAAGAGTTCATCAATAATATTTTCAATTAATATTTCTAAGTAAAGCGAACGTGCACGTAGTGATTTAAGGGCCTCTGTTCCACTAATTGTATATATAAAATTTTGAATACCTGATAAATCACAAGAATAAAAAAGAAAGGCTTCTTCTTCCTTAAAGCTCTTCTCGTTTTTAAAGAGTTTTTCTTTGTAATTTTGAGAATTACCTTTGCTTGCAAGGTAATAATACAAGCAACTTGCTATCGCTGCTGTTGTCTTGCTGTGGTCGTAAAGTGATATATCCATTAATTCCTTAGTATTAGTTGATGAAGGGATAAAAGATGTTGTAATCTCTAGAAGATGTAAAACTGAGTTAATATACTCCTCTTTAACTTCTATCCCTTGCAATTGTTCATGTATTTTTTTCTTAACCTCTTGATAATTAGAGGCTGAATAAGATATTTTATCTTTCCTTGGGTAATTTATATCCCTTACCATGCCAAACTTATATGTATAATTTTGACTATTGCCATTTAATATGTTAAATACGCTTGCTAGAGGGGCAGTCTTGTCAAAGATTTGCCCACCTTTTTCGTTTTCACTTGAACCTTCAATATATTCTTTTCGCCTATCTCCTGCTGCAGATATGTTATCTGCAATATATGTAATATAAGCCAATGAATCATCTGCTAATTTAGCAGAAGCTAATTCTCTTCCATGATGAAACTTCACACATTCTTTTATATCTTTATTATTTGTGAAAGCTTCTATCTTAGATAAAAAATCCCAGCCA
>JAAYRG010000147.1 GCA_012518885.1 Clostridiales bacterium
GTTAAAGTGGTTCATTAGAACATGCTTTGATAGTGAAAGTCTTAGGGAATATAGATAGTGTTAATATGTTGTAGCTGTACTAGATACAGTGAGAGTATTAAAGAAATCTATATAGTACCTAAGAACCACATCGGCTTTAGCCATGGGAGTTTCAGTAAGTGAAGATGGCCTTAAACTGTTGAGCAAGGAAGATATTTAGACTAGGGTTAATATATTCTTTATATAAGATATGGGAAAAGAAAGAAGTTGAAACCGAACACTAGTTCTGGTATAATTATAAAAAAAGAAAGGACTAGTTCTTATATGGATAAGCTTATATTTCATGTAGATGTGAATTCTGCTTTCCTTAGTTGGGAAGCTGTTTATAGGCTGCATATAATGTTAGATAGAATAGACCTAAGAGAGATTCCCTCAGCTGTAGGTGGAGATATTAAGAAGAGACATGGAATTATCCTTGCTAAATCAACTCCTGCTAAGAAGTTTAATATAAAAACAGGAGAACCCCTAGTTGATGCCCTAAAGAAGTGTCCAGAACTAGTTGTAGTTCCACCTCGTTATAGTTTATATGAAACTTGTTCTAATGCCTTTATAAATATATTAAAGGACTATTGTCCCTGTGTTGAACAGTATAGTATAGATGAAGCCTTTTGTGATTTATCTGGAACTGGTTATTTATATGAAGATGCAGTTAAGCTAGCTTATAAGATAAAGGATAGAATCTATGAAGAACTTGGATTTACTGTGAATATAGGAGTATCATCTAACAAACTTCTAGCTAAGATGGCATCAGAACTTAAAAAACCAAACATGGTTCATACTCTGTTTCCTAATGAGATTGAAGCAAAGATGTGGAAACTTCCAGTATCAGAACTGTTTTATGTAGGCAGGGCTACAACAAGAAAGCTTCGTAATTTAGGAATTAATACAATAGGAGACTTAGCAAGGACTGACATCTCAATACTAAGGTCTCATTTGAAGAAACATGGTGAACTAATCCATAACTTTGCCAATGGCTTAGATATAACAGAAGTTGTAGGAGAACCACCTAAGAATAAAGGATATGGTAACTCAACAACAACTCCATTTGATATATGTAACAAAGAAGCAGCTTACACAGTTCTTTTATCCTTGGCTGAGACAGTATGTACTAGACTTCGTATTGACCAGGTAGTAGCTAAGGTAGTTGCCATTCATATAGTAGATATAGACTTTAATCATGCATCCCATCAAACAACTCTACTTACTGCTACCAATATAACTAGTGAGATCTATAAAACAGCTTGTAGACTCTTTGATAACTTATGGGACCAAAAAACTCCCATTAGGCACTTGGGAATTCATACTAGTAGGGTAGAAGAAGATACAGGGACAAGACAACTTACCCTCTTTGATATGACTACCCCATATGAGAAACTAAACAAGCTAGATAGGGCAATAGACCTAATTCGTAACAAGTATGGTGCCGACTCCATAAAGAGAGCCACCTTCATAGACCATCCTATCTACCATATGAGCGGAGGGATTCCACCAGAAAAACGCTAAAATAAGATAAAACTATATTAGCTCTAAAAAAAACAGGTGTGGTATTTCTTAATAATTCGTCCTGAATGCATTTTATTGCATCAACGAATTATTAAGGAATACCACACCTATTATAATATCTAATCTAGTTTACAATTACTCCATTGAGTTAACAGCTTTTGTTAATCTAGATACTCTTCTTGCAGCTGTGTTCTTATGGTATACACCTTTAGTAACACCTCTGCTAATTTGAGAAATAGCTTTAGTTAAATTAGCTTGAGCAAGGTCTTTGTCGCCAGCAGCCACAGCAACTTCAACACTTTTAATAGCTGATTTAACTCTTGTTTTAATTGCCTTATTTCTAAGAGTTTTTCTTTCAGTAACGCGAACTCTCTTCTTAGCAGATTTTAAATTAGCCAATTGAGCACCTCCAAAATTCAAATTAATTTAAATTTGTTTATCAAAACGGACACGGACGTTTAATGTAAACATACTCTGATATTGTAATATATAGTATTTCCTAAGTCAATACATATTTTGAAAATTAATGAAGAAAATAATAGAAACAAGTAATTAGCTAACTTTTAAAAAGAAAGGAAGGCCTATGAAAAAGAAAGAAAAATCCCAAAAGAAAACTGACATTATAAATGTAAAAAACAATAAAGAGGGCAATGACTTCCAATATGCCTATGGAAAGGTAGAACATTCAGTAAGAAATACTGATAATGATTATTCATATGGACTAGCAAGGCAAAGAAAAGAAAAAACCCATGATAACAAGGTAACAAGTAGCTATAATAGCCAAGAAAATCAATATGAGGCCCATGAAGTTCCAAGAACTGACCTTGCACTAGAAGTTAGGGAAACTTTTGAAGATGACGATGTAGAAATAAGAGGTGTTGAACTTACAGAAGATTACGACGAAGAGACAGATATATGTGTTACAACTGTAGTAATCAAAGACCAGAAAGCAGCAGAGGTAATGAGAAAGCCTATTGGAACCTATATTACCATAGAGGCCCCCCGTCTTAATGAAGGTGATGAAAGCTATCATGAG
Organism: Clostridiales bacterium; assembly: GCA_012518885.1. Classification (GTDB taxonomy): domain Bacteria; phylum Bacillota; class Clostridia; order Lachnospirales; family Lachnospiraceae; genus JAAYRG01. The sequence goes on from JAAYRG010000147.1 coordinate 2,579, forward strand.
CCAGTATCAAAAGAAATTGCTAAGCACCTGAAGAAGCTAATAGGAGATATAAAACACAAAGAAGTTTTAGTAGCAGGTCTAGGAAATCGTGATGTAACCCCTGATGCCTTAGGGCCAGAAGTAGTGGATAACCTTTTTGTTACCAGGCATTTAATAAGAGAGTATGGTGATGACTTTCAAATAAAACATAAGCTAGTTAATATAAGTGCAATTTCTCCAGGTGTCATGGGGCAAACTGGCATGGAGACAAGTGAAATAATTAAAGGAATAATAAAGGAAACTAATCCTAGCCTTGTAATAGTAATTGATGCCCTTGCATCTAGAAGTGTAAACAGGCTTAATACAACCATACAAATAACTGATACTGGTATATGTCCAGGCTCTGGAGTAGGTAATAACAGAAAGGCCTTAAATAAGGAAAGTCTTGGAGTAGATGTAATTGCCCTAGGTGTACCTACAGTTGTAGATGCAGCAACTATAGTAAATGATACCATGGAACAATTCATGGAAAGTCAGGGCTTTGAACCAAGTGAAATCCATCAGTTTAATACTGAACTAAATGAGCAATTTATTTATAATATGTTTGTAACACCAAAAAATATAGACGAGTCAATTAAAAGAATTAGTTTTACCATATCAGAAGCACTTAACTCTTGTTTTGCTGAATAAGTATCAAAAAAAGAAGATAAATGTCAAAAACAAAGGCATGTCTAAAAAAAGTATTAAGATTTTGTACAATTGTAATCATAAATCTCCATGATGCATATGATAAATTAGGGCGTAGGACCTAATTTATCATGAATGGAGACATAAAATGAAAAATAAAGGCTTAAAAAGATTTTATATTTTCATTTGGGCAATAACATTTATACTAAGTTTAACACTATTAATTGAAAATATATTATTCATACATAGAGAAACAATTGCAAAAAAGGATAATGATATTAAGGGGATTATAATACAAGATGAAGGGGTAAGTGAAAGTAAAAGTTCATCTAGTATTATAGATAATACTAGTCAGGAAGAAAAGGCTTTAGGCTCCAAACTAGCATCTTCAATATATAGTGATATTCCAATTTTAAACTATGCTACTGACCAAATGAATGGGGGTAGCCATAATATAATTATTGACAGCCTAGCAAGGATTTTTCCTATTAATCAGTACGTAGCAGATGCTGCTTTCGTAAATAAAAATTCCTTAGTTAAAAATGAAAATAAGGTTACAGATGTTTTGGGAATTATAGATAATATAAGAAATGATAGTAGAATTCCTGTTGGTAAAGTAGAAAGTATTGATAATAGTAATGAACTACAAATTGATATAATTGAAGGAGGAGTTAAGGAGTTAGAGGGAGAGGAAAACATCAAGGATGTTGATTCTAATGTTGATGCAAAGGAAGTAATTGGTTCCATTAACGGAGAATACTTTACTTTAGAACAGCTTCTAGATAGACAATTCCTATACAGAAATTTTTATATAATAGACCCATCTACAACAGTTTCAGACTCCTTATTTGATGCGAAGGTCTTATTAGAAAAGGATTTTAGAATAGAAAAAGATAGCAGCAAGCCACAAATCCTTATTTATCACACTCATTCCCAAGAAAAGTATGCAGATAGTAGGGATGGAGTAGAAGAGGATACGGTTGTAGGAGTTGGGGCCAAGCTAGCAGAAGTATTATCAGGTTATGGCTATAATGTGATTCATGATAAAACTAAATATGATATTATGGGAGATAGAAATCTTGCATATAACTATTCCCGTGATGGGATTAAAAAGATACTAGAAGAAAATCCTTCTATAGAAATGATGATAGATATACATAGGGATGCAGGGAAAAAGAGGGTAACAACAATGGACGGAGTAGAGACAGCTAAGATTATGTTATTTAATGGGATGAGCACTGATTCTAAAGGGCAAGCAATTGAGAGATTACCCAATCCAAACCTCCAAGGGAACTTAGCCTTTAGTCTACAACTCCAGTTAAAGGCTAGAGAAGTTTATCCTGGATTTATGATTAAAAATTACTTAAAATCCCTTCGCTATAATCTCCATTTTAGGGAAAGAAGCATTTTGGCAGAGGTAGGTACTGTTAATAATACTGTGGCTGAAGCTAAGAATTCTATGTATTATTTAGGAGCACTAATAAATGAAGTATTAACAAATAAATAATTATAAATACAAATGTAAAAACACTTTCTTGTAAGCATGAAGTCTTCATGCTATACTAATGTGAAAGTGTTTATTAACTTAGGAGGAAGAAAATCAATGATAGACCAAAGCAAAATACGTAATTTTTGTATTATTGCGCATATAGATCACGGCAAGTCTACACTCGCAGATCGTATAATCGAAAGAACTGGATTGTTAACAGAAAGGGAAATGCAATCCCAAGTACTAGATAATATGGATATTGAGAGAGAACGTGGGATTACAATAAAGGCACAGACAGTCCGTACTATCTATAAAGCAAAAGATGGCCAAGAATATACATTTAACTTGATAGACACACCTGGGCACGTAGACTTTAACTATGAAGTATCTAGAAGTTTGGCAGCTTGTGAAGGTGCGATTCTTGTAGTAGATGCTGCACAAGGTATAGAAGCACAAACCTTAGCTAACGTATACCTAGCAATGGAACATGACCTAGAAATAATTCCGGTAATAAACAAAATAGACTTACCAAGTGCAGACCCAGATAGAGTAAAGAAAGAAATCGAAGACATACTTGGGCTAGATGCATCAGATGCACCTCTGATTTCAGCTAAGAATGGTATTAATATTGAAGAAGTCTTAGACCAAATTGTTGAAAAGATTCCAGCACCATCAGGTGATAAAGAAGCGCCACTTCAAGCCCTTATATTTGACTCCATATATGATACCTATAAAGGGGTTATTATTTTTGTAAGAATAATGGATGGTAAAGTTAGAAAGGGTAGCCAAATCAAGATGATGGCTACAGGAGTCACTGCAGAGGTTGTAGAACTCGGAACCTTTGGCGCAGGAAGATTTATTCCTGGGGAAGAACTTACAGCTGGAACTGTAGGCTTTATAACAGCAAGTCTTAAGGATGTAAGTAACACACGAGTAGGTGATACAGTTACAGATGCAAGCAATCCTTGTAAAGAGCCCTTACCAGGATATAAGAAAGTTAACTCAATGGTATATTGTGGAATATATCCAGCTGAAGGTGGGGACTATGTAGATGTAAGGGAAGCCTTAGAAAAGCTTCAACTTAATGATGCAGCCCTACAATTTGAGCCAGAAACATCAATTGCTCTAGGCTTTGGTTATAGGTGTGGTTTCCTTGGACTACTTCACTTAGAAATAATCCAGGAAAGACTTGAGAGAGAATTTAATCTTGACATTATAACAACTGCACCTAGCGTTATTTACAAGGTCCACAAAAAAGATGGACAAGTAATAGACCTTACTAACCCAACTGATTTGCCAGACCCATCAGAGATTGACTATATGGAAGAACCTATTGTAGATGCAGAAATCATGGTAACAACAGAATTTGTTGGACCAATAATGGAACTATGTCAAAACCGTCGTGGTGTCTATAAGAGTATGGAATACTTAGAGGAAACAAGAGTTTTACTTAAGTATGAAATGCCTCTAAATGAGATTATATACGACTTCTTTGATGCATTAAAATCACGTTCAAGAGGTTATGCTTCCTTTGATTATGACTTTAAAGGTTACAAGCAATCTAACCTTGTTAAACTTGATATATTAATTAATAAGGAAGAAGTAGACGCCTTATCATTTATAGTTTTCGAAGGATCAGCGTACGATAGGGGTAGAAAGATTTGTGAGAAACTAAAAAATGAAGTTCCAAGACATCTTTTTGAAATTCCAATCCAAGCTGCAATAGGCAACAAAGTAATTGCAAGAGAAACAGTAAAAGCCCTTCGTAAAGACGTTTTATCAAAATGTTATGGTGGAGACATCTCAAGAAAGAGAAAGCTTCTAGAAAAGCAAAAAGAAGGTAAAAAACGTATGAGACAAATTGGTAGCGTTGAAATACCTCAAGAAGCCTTCATGAGTGTCCTAAAACTAGACGAAGACTAGAATAAGCAAAACATAAGCTACTATAATATAAATACACAGCTACAATAAAAGGAAATAAAAGGATTAGTGTAAGAAAGGTGGCGAAGATAAGGCTCAGTAAAAGGCAGACCCCTGTCTTTGGCTGGGCCTTATTTAAACTATTATGAATAATAAGAAAAATCCCCTAGGAATATATGTTCACATCCCGTTTTGTGATAAGAAGTGTGATTACTGTGACTTCCTATCTGGACCAGCAAGCAAGCAAACAAAAGAAGAATATACCAAGGCCCTATTGGCTGAAATAAATGCCTATAAAGACCTGATGAAGGACTATCTTGTAAGGACTATTTTTATAGGAGGAGGTACCCCTTCTTCAATAGAAAGTAAATATATTCAGCAGATTTTAGAAGCTATTAGTAAGAACTTTAACTTAGAGCCCGAAGAAATATCAATAGAGGCTAATCCAGGGACCCTATCAAAAGAAAAACTAAAGGCCTATAAAGATGCCGGAATAAACCGTCTAAGCTTAGGCCTTCAATCAACAAACAACCAAGAACTAAAACTACTAGGTAGAATTCACACCTACGAGGACTTTCTTGAAAACTACCATTTAGCAAGAGAACTTGGTTTTTCAAACATCAATATAGACCTAATGAGTGGCCTGCCAAGCCAAGGTGTTAAGGCATGGGAAGAAACCATAGAAAGGGTAGTAGCCCTTGGACCAGAGCACATATCCGCCTATAGTCTAATCATAGAAGAAGGTACCCCCTTTTATGACCGTTACGGTAATCAAAGTGAAGATGATATAGATGAACATGACAATAATGAAATTAATGAAGATACAGACCGCTTAATATATAGTAAAACCAAAGAAATATTAGAAGCAAACGGCTATTGCCGCTACGAAATATCCAACTATGCAAAAAAAGGCTACGAATGTAAACATAACAAGTCATATTGGGAGAGAGTATCCTATCTTGGACTGGGTCTAGGCTCATCATCCCTAATAAAGGACCTTAGGTTTCACAACGAAGAAAACCTTTCAAACTACATTAAAAATTCAAGTAAGCCAAGCTTACTTCAAAAAGATATTATAAAACTTAGTAAAGAAGAAGCCATGGAAGAATTCATGTTCTTAGGCCTTCGCCTAACTAAGGGAGTATCAAAGTCAAAGTTTCACCAAGAATTTGGTATTCCTATAGAAGATATATTTCTTAAACAAGTAAAGCAATCCATACAAGAAGGTGTTCTAGAAGAGGATAATAACTTTATCAGGTTAACTGAGTATGGACTTGATGTCAGTAACCATGTTCTAGCTAGATTTTTATTAAGTTCTCCATAATAAATAGAGGTAGGTCAAGGGATAGACTATGTGTTTTGCTAACCCTTGACCTACCTTTAATTAGTAGGTAAAAAATCAAGAAATGTTTAAAAGGGGTCTTGACAAATCTAAATTATGGTGATAATTTATTATGTAGATATTAGCACTCTACCAAGGCGAGTGCTAACAAGTAAAGAAGGTGAAATTATGGAATTGGACGATAGAAAATATAAAATATTAAACCTGATTATCAAACACTATCTAGAGACAGGAGAACCAGTAGGTTCTCGAACTATCTCAAAAGATTCCGGATTGAACCTAAGTTCAGCAACTATTCGAAACGAGATGGCTGATCTTGAGGAAATGGGACTCATCATGCAGCCTTACACCTCTGCAGGAAGAATACCTACAGACAAGGGTTATAGGTTATATGTAGACAGATTGATGCATGATAAGTATGAAGAAGTGGATGAACTTAAGGAATTGCTTATTGAGAAGGTAGATAGGATGGATAATCTACTAAAGCAGATAGCTAAGATTCTTGCAGAAAACACTAATTATGCAACTGTAGTATCAAAGCCACAGTTTCGTACTAGAAGAGTCAAGTTTATTCAAATTACCGATATAGATCCAAGCCAATTACTCATTGTTCTAGTAATAGAGGGTAATATTGTTAAGAATAAGATTGTAGAAACCAAGGAATATTTAGAGAAGGATTCCATACTAAAGTTAAACATAATTTTTAATACCTTCTTACAAGGACTTGATTTGTCTGAGATTAATTTGAATATTATTCAGCAGATGAAACAACAAGCAGGCAATTATAATCAACTTGTTAGTGATATACTTGATGCAATTGCCCAGGCAATTCGTGAAGAAGATGAAATTGAAATTTACACAAGTGGTGCTACTAATATACTAAAATACCCAGAACTGTCAGATACTAAGAAGGCTATCAGGTTAATTGAGGCTTTTGAGGAGAAAGAAAAGCTATCAGAGCTTATTACCTTATCAGAAGTAGAGGAAGAGACAGGTATCCAGGTAATGATAGGTAAAGAAACAGATTTGGCAGAGATGCAGGACTATTCAGTAGTTACTGCAACCTATGAAATTGGTGATGGTGTATTTGGTAAGATTGGAATAGTAGGACCAAAACGAATGGACTATGAGAAGGTTGTTGCATCCCTTAATGCAGTGATGAAGCAACTTGAAGATATATTTAAAGAAAAGAATTAAATAGGACCTAACATAAGGAAAGGCGGTAAAGGCGTTGGCAAACAATGATTTAGATATGAACCTGAATGAAGAGGAAGCACAAGCTAAAACCAATGAAACCATAGAAGATGTAAAAAGTGAAGAAAATAGCTCACAAGAAACATCAGAAGTTAAGGATGTGCAAGAAGATCAAGACTTATCTGAAGATGATGTAGAAGGGTCTGATATGGATATTGAAGTAGAAGACATAGAGGAAGAAGATACTTTTGATGATAGTGAAAAAGAAGGATTCAATTTCTTTAAGAAGAAAAAGGCTAAAAAAGACGAGCAACAAGAAAAAATCGATGAACTAACCGATAGATTATTACGTAAAGTAGCTGAGTTTGATAACTTCCGTAAAAGAACAGAGAAGGAAAAAACCCAGATGTATGAAATCGGGGTAAAAAGTGTAGTAGAAATTATCCTACCGATTGTAGATAATTTTGAAAGAGGACTTAGCACAGTCAGTGAAGATAAAAAGGAAGATCCTTTTGTTCAGGGAATGGAACAAGTTTATAAGCAATTCCTAAAAAGCTTAGAAGATATTGGTGTTAAGCCAATTGAAGCTGTAGGAAAAGAATTTGATCCAAATCTTCATAATGCAGTAATGCATGAGGATGATCCAGAACAAGGTGAGAATATTATTATAGAAGAATTCCAAAAGGGATACACCTATAAGGATAGCGTAGTGCGCTATAGTATGGTAAAGGTAGTAAACTAGCTTAAGCAATTTTTAATCTAATAACTTAAATATTAATAATTAATATAAATACTTAGATTAATAGGATAAGAGAAAATAAGCAATGCAGTGCAGTGCATGTCGGATTGCTTCAAATAAATAAAAACTTATCAAATCAATTGAATTAATGAATTTATAGGAGGAAATATCATGGGTAAAATAATAGGTATAGACTTAGGTACAACAAACTCTTGTGTTGCAGTTATGGAAGGAGGAGAACCAGTAGTTATCGCTAATGCTGAAGGCGCAAGAACTACTCCTTCAATCGTAGCATTTACTAAAACAGGAGAAAGATTAGTTGGTGCTCCAGCTAAACGTCAAGCAGTAACAAACGCAGACAAAACAATCTCATCAATCAAAAGACATATGGGAACTGATTATAGAGTTTCAATAGATGATAAGAAGTACACACCACAAGAAATATCTGCAATGATTATTCAAAAGTTAAAAGCAGATGCTGAAGCCCACTTAGGTGAGAAGGTAACAGAGGCTGTTATTACTGTTCCTGCTTACTTTAATGACTCTCAAAGACAGGCAACTAAAGACGCTGGTAGAATTGCAGGACTTGATGTAAAGAGAATTATAAACGAGCCAACTGCAGCAGCTCTAGCTTATGGTCTTGATAATGAAGGCGAGCAAAAGATAATGGTGTATGACCTTGGTGGTGGTACATTTGACGTATCTGTTATCGAAATTGGTGATGGTGTTATTGAAGTTTTAGCTACATCAGGTAACAATAAACTTGGTGGTGACGACTTTGATGATAGAATTACAAGATATATGATTGAAGACTTTAAGAACAAGGAAGGCGTTGATTTATCCAAAGATAATATGGCTCTTCAAAGATTAAAAGAAGCAGCAGAGAAGGCTAAAATTGAGCTATCATCAGCTACAACAACAAACATTAACCTTCCATTTATCACAGCTACTAATGAAGGCCCAAAACACTTTGATATGGACCTAACAAGAGCTAAATTCAACGAGTTAACACATGACCTTGTAGAAAAGACAGCAGAACCAGTATTAAATGCCCTAAAAGATGCTGGACTTGATGCTTCTGAATTAGATAAAGTATTACTTGTAGGTGGTTCAACAAGAATTCCTGCAGTACAAGATAAAGTTAAACAGCTAACTGGTAAAGAACCATCCAAGTCATTAAACCCAGACGAATGTGTTGCTTTAGGTGCAGCAATTCAAGGTGGTAAACTAGCTGGTGATGAAGGTGCTGGAGATATTCTATTACTTGACGTAACACCACTTACTTTAAGTATTGAAACATTAGGTGGAGTTGCTACTCCTTTAATCGAGAGAAACACTACAATTCCAACTAAGAAGAGTCAAATATTCTCAACAGCAGCAGACAACCAAACAGCAGTTGATATTCATGTTGTTCAAGGTGAAAGAAAGTTTGCTAAAGACAACAAGAGTCTAGGACAATTTAGATTAGATGGTATCGCACCAGCAAGAAGAGGAGTTCCACAAATCGAAGTTACCTTTGATATAGATGCTAACGGTATTCTTAACGTGTCAGCTAAAGACTTAGGTACTGGTAAGGAACAAAACATTACTATAACTGGTGGTTCAAACCTTTCTGATGATGAAATCGAAAGAGCAGTAAAAGAAGCTGCACAATACGAAGCAGAAGACAAGAAACGTAAAGAAGGAATTGATACTAGAAACGAAGCAGATAGCTTAGTATTCCAAACTGAAAAAGCAATTGAAGACCTTGGAGATAAATTAAGCGCTGATGAAAAGGCTGATGTAGAAGCTGACATTAAACACCTAAAAGACTTATTAGAAAAGACTAATCCAGAAAACATGACTGATGGAGAAGTTGCTGACATTAAGGCTGCAACAGAGAAGTTATCATCTAGTGCACAAGCACTATTTGCAAAAGTATATGAACAGGCACAAGCAGGAGCAGCTGGAGCAGAAGGTGATGCTAGTCAGTCATACACTTCTAGCGATGATGAAGATGTTGTTGATGGAGATTACAAAGAAATCTAAAAATAGTTTTAGGTAATTGTGACCTATCAAGGTAAGGAGAGTAAGGTAGATTTTTACTTGACTATAAAAATAATTTGTACTATATTGGTTATGGTAAATCCGTAACATCAAATAGGCGGTCTTATGACTGCCTATTTGTAAATATAAAAGA
>JAAYRG010000148.1 GCA_012518885.1 Clostridiales bacterium
ACAAGAAGCGTATATGCAAACAAGAAAGTTTATTGAAGATGTTGCTAGAAATAAGTTTGGCCTAGTTTATGAAGATGAGTATATGTTTAAGGCTAATGAAGACTAGGTCTAGATTTTTTAAAAAATTTAAATATATGTTGACAAATTTAAAATAATTGGCTATAATCATATTTGTGTTTTGGCGAAGTAGCTCAGTTGGCAAGAGCACGCGGTTCATACCCGCGGTGTCGGCGGTTCAAGTCCGTCCTTCGCTATTTTTTTATGCCCTTTTTTAACTTTAACTTATAGCTAGGCTAGGCCTAGCTATTTTTTAACCCTTTTTTCTAATAAACTAGAAGTTCTTAAAGTCTATTAGGTCTATCGAATCGATAAGATGTGGGAGAATCTAAATTTCTTGTCTAAAAGTTTTTTAAGATAGCCATGGTTTTTTGACAAACATTTTAGCCTAGTAGTCTTATAATGCTTAATACTATGTTTTGCTTAATAAGATTAAAGACCACTAGGGAGGGTTTGAGCTAAAATGATTAAGAATTGGAACTATAAGAATGTATTTCTTCAAATCATGGGTATCTTTGTTGCCAGGGCCAATATTGGAAATGTAAGCCCCTTTGTTATTAGTTTCTTTGTTGCTATGTATCTAGGAGATAAGAACAGGTTGTTCACTATTATATGTATCTTGTTTGGACTTGTTACAAGTTTGCAGATGGTAGAAGTAGTAAAGTATTTATTTATCATAATTACCATATTAGTTCTAGCTGACTTATTCGAAAGAAGAAATTACACAATTACTACCACTTATCTTGGGATAATAGGAGCTCTAGTTACAAGTTCTATTAGTATAGCAGCTAACATATTTTCGCTGGATCTAGGAGAGGCTATAATACTTGCCTTGGCTGAAGGAATTGGTGTTTTTACCTTTGGTCTTATTTTTAGGAAGGGTGTAGAAGGGATACTTAGTAAAAATATAAGCCAGTCCTTTGATAACGAAGAAATAATGAGTGTATCAATTCTACTTGCTATATGGCTTTATGGGTTACCTAAGCTTAGTGAGGGTAGTATTGTAATCCAAATATTCGTTTGTATTTTTCTTCTCTTATATATTGGCTATAAGTATGGAGCGGGATATGGGGCCATAATTGGAGTAACGTGTGGACTTGCTATGTCTTTATTAAGTGGCAGTTTTGGCATGGTTAGCCTGTGCTGTATCCTAGGAATTTTGGCAGGAACCTTTAGGGAACTAGGGAGATTGACCGTAGCAACTATGATTTTGTTTGGGGCTAGTGCTATATTTGCTTTAACCAAGGGAACTTTTGCAGATTTTAAGACACTTCAAGATGGGGCAATTCCGGTTGGAGCGAGTTCAAATGGACTTATATCAAAAGTAGTTTTTAAGGAGGCCTTAGTCCCTATAATATCAGGAGCTACCTTGTTTCTAGCCTTACCAGAATCCATTGTATATAGGGTTTACAACAGGGATGCCATTAATCAGGATTCTTTTTTCAACTATAATATCCAGGCCCTAACTAAGGATAAGTTAAGGGAGTTTTCTGATTCATTTCACAATCTAGCTAGGATTTTTGATAGTGTATCTACAAAAAAGATTAATTTAGATGATATAGACAAGGAAAATATCTTTAATGAATTATCCGAAGAGCTATGTAGGGAGTGTAGCAAATGTAGTTTTTGTTGGGATGAGAACTTTTATGATACATATGAAGGTATTAACCGCATCATGGAAGTTGTAGAGACTGAAGGGACAATTATTCAAAAGAAGGTTCCAATTGGATTTAGAGAAAACTGTATTAGATTAGAGAGGTTTATGGTTGAGACAGTAAGAAAGTTTGATCTAGCAAAACTTAATATATCATGTAAGAACAAACTAGTAGAAAGCAGGGAGGCCATATCCGAACAATTCTCACAAATAGGCTATATTTTAGATGATTTTTCAGATACTATATATAAGTCTAAGCCGTCGACAAAAGAAGCTCAAAAAGACATAATTAGCGGCCTTAGGGCTAAATATATTTATGTAGATAACATAACAATATTTGAGAAATCCAACCATAGAAAAGAAGTCTTTATTTATGCCCATACTAGAGGAGGACATTGTGTTACCACAAGGGAGGTAGCCCAAGTAATTAGTGATATACTAAAAAAGAAGATGATCCCATCTCCTAAGAGTAAGACTGTCATAACTAAAATATCAGACATCTATATTTTTGAAGAAGATTCAAATTTTTATGTACTTAATGGTGTGGCCAAAATGAAAAAGGATGGGTCATTAGTTTCTGGAGATAATTATTCTTTTATTAGCCCAAGTGAAGGGCTAGCTGTTATGGCCTTGTCAGATGGAATGGGTACTGGTGAGAGGGCCTTTAAGGAAAGTGAGGCAGTACTTAACCTACTTGAGCAATTTATTGAAGTAGGCTTTAGTAAAGAAGCTGCCATTAAACTAATTAACTCGGTCATGTTAATTCGGTCATCAGAAAATCAAACATACTCAACAGTGGACATGAGTGTAGTAAATCTTTATACAGGAATGTGTGACTTTGTTAAATTAGGGGCATCAACTAGTTTTGTTAAAAGTCAGGATGAGGTTAAAATAATCCAGTCTAGTGCCCTGCCAATTGGCATGATAAATCAATTAGATTACGAGGTTTATTCTGAAAAGCTAAAGGATGGGGACTATGTAATTATGGTTACAGATGGCGTTATTGATAGTATTCCAGGCGATAATAAAGAAAAGATAATGGCTGAGTTTATAGAAGCCATCCATCTGAGTAACCCAAAAGAGATAGCCAATGCAGTCTTAAATTATTCCCTAGAGCTTAATAAGTGGACTCCTAAGGATGATATGACTGTTTTGGTAGGAGGTTTTTGGTTAAAGGAATAAATAAGGAGGGTAGGCAAGATAAGCTTCGTTATTATAATATTAAAAACACTAAGAATAGGAGCAAATTCTTAGGATGCATTTAATATTTTTAATCACGGAGCTTAAGAATTGCTTGCAAAACCTTCTTTTTTTAGCTAGAAGTAATAATTTATGTTTGCTATATACAAGCTACTTGAAATTTATTTGTTATAAGGTTAAAATGTAGGAAAGTTAAGCTAGCTAGGAGCAGATAATGGTAAATAAGGTTCGCTCATTCATTGAACGGTATAATATGTTATCTGTGGGAGATAGAATTCTTGTCGGAGTATCAGGTGGAGCAGATTCTATCTGCCTTTTTCATGTGCTTTTGGAATTATCTAGTGAATATAATTTAACCCTTCATGTGGTACACGTAAATCATGGAATTAGAGGGAGTCAGGCAGATTCTGACGAGGCCTTTGTAAAAGAACTTGCTAGGAGACATAATGTTAGCTTTCATAGGGTAAAAAGGGATGTACCAGCAATAGCAAGGGAGCAAGGGCTTAGTGAAGAAGAAGCAGGAAGAAATGTTAGGTATGAGACATTTTATAAGTTCTTTGAAGAATATAAGTGTGATAAAATTGCAGTAGCACATAATAAGAATGATAATGCAGAGACGTTTCTCTTTAATTTGTTTCGTGGTAGTGGTATTAAAGGCCTATCTGGAATACCGCCAGTAAGGGATAGAGTAATTAGACCAATTCTATGTCTAGAAAGAAGTGAAATAGAAGCTTATCTAGACCAACATCAAATCTCTTATAGAGTAGACAGTACAAATCTTACTGATGACTATAGCCGTAATAAAATAAGGAATAAGATTTTAACTTATGCTAAAGATGAAATCAATGCAGGTGTTATTGAACACATTAACAAGTCAGCTAATATGCTAAAAGAAATAGATGATTTCATTTTTAAGAACGTTAAAAGGGCATATACGGATATAGTTAAAGAATATGAAAATAAAAAAATCAGTATAAATGTAGATGATTTTAATAAACTAGATATAGTAATCCAAAAGGAGTTAATAAGGGAAGTTATAAGAAGGTTATCTAACAGGTTAAGAGATATAGATTCCTTTCACATTGAGTCGACCCTTGAATTAATAGATAAGCAAGTTGGTAAAGAAATACATCTTCCTTATGGAATCTCAGTAAAAAAAGGATATAAGGACATAGTTTTTATGCTTGATAAAAGCGGTGATAGGCAGGTAAATCAAGGTAAAGATACAACAATAGATAAAGCTAATAAGGAGTTTGAACCTATAAGCCTTGAAGTCCCATCTACAGTATACTTACCTCAAACAGATGAAGTCATTTCTATTAAACTTATTCCATATAAAGAGAATGTGGTTATACCAAAAGAAGACTATACGAAATGGTTCGATTATGATAAGATAAAGAATAAACTTTTGCTTAGGACTAGACAAGAAGGGGATTTCATACAGATTGATAGTAAGGGTGGTACCAAAAAGATAAAATCCTTATTTATAAATGAGAAGATACCAAGAGATAAAAGGAATCAAGTTCCCCTAATTGCAGATGGCTCACATATTATTTGGGTAATAGGAGTTAGGATTAGCGAAGCTTACAAAATTAATAATAATACTAAAACTATACTAGAGATAAGTATTAATGGAGGAAATAAAAATGGAAAAAATAACTGAAGACAGAATAAAAGTATTAATTTCTGAAGAAGAGATAAAGGAAAGAATTGCTGCCTTAGGTAAAGAGATTGCTAAAGATTATGAAGGTAAGGACCTTCATTTGATTTGTATATTAAAAGGTGGTGCATTTATAGCTTGTGAACTTGCAAAGAGTATTCAAATACCTCTTTCTATAGACTTTATGGCTGTATCAAGTTATGGTGATGCTACAGTTTCTTCAGGAAGAGTAAAGATTATTAAAGACCTTGATGATCCTGTTGAGGGCAAAGATGTTTTAATTGTTGAAGACATCATTGATTCAGGTAATACCCTAGCAAACTTATTACAACTACTTCAAACTAGAAAGCCAAATAGTATCAGAATATGTACCCTACTTGACAAGCCTGATAGAAGGGTTACAGACGTTCATGTTGACTATGTTGGTTTCCAAATACCTGATAAGTTTGTAATAGGATTTGGTCTTGATTATGCCCAAAAGTTCAGAAACTTACCATATATCGGAGTTGTTGAATAGATAAGAGGGCTATATAGATAAATTGAGGAGGTAAAGTAGTGAAGAACAGATTTAGAGGGTTTGGCTTCTATATAGTACTCCTGATTATTATTTTTTTTATTACCATGTTTTCCAATAGTATTAATAATAATGAGGCAGAAAGCTATAATAAGGCTAAATTCCTTGAGGATATACAAAATGGTACAATAAAAAGTGTTGACATTTATCAAAACCAAGAAGTACCTACTGGTGAGGTGAGGGTCACTTTTACAGACAACAAAGTAGAAGTCTTTAATGTTTTAGACGTTAGGGAAATTGAGGATCTTGCAATTGAAGGCCAACTTAATCCTGTAATACATGATGTATCTGGAACTAGTTGGGTTATGTATATTTTACCGGTATTAATTAGTTTTATGCTAATGTTTTTACTGATTTCTTACTTAACCAATAGGGCAGCAGGTGGAGGCGGCGGTAATAACAAGGTTATGAACTTTGGAAAAAGCAAGGCAAAAATGACTAGTGAAAAAGACCAAAAAATAACCTTTAAAGACGTTGCTGGCTTGGATGAAGAGAAAGAAGACTTAAATGAACTTGTAGATTTTTTACGTACACCTAATAAATACATGCAAGTTGGAGCAAGAATTCCTAAGGGTGTTTTACTAGAGGGACCTCCAGGTACAGGTAAGACCTTAATTGCAAAAGCAGTTGCTGGTGAAGCTGGAGTACCTTTCTTTAGTATTTCTGGTTCTGACTTTGTTGAAATGTTTGTTGGTGTCGGTGCATCAAGGGTAAGGGACTTATTTGATACAGCTAAGAAGCATGCGCCTTGTATTATCTTTATAGATGAAATTGACGCAGTGGCAAGACGTAGAGGAAGTGGTATGGGTGGTGGCCATGATGAAAGAG
Source organism: Clostridiales bacterium (assembly GCA_012518885.1). Classification (GTDB taxonomy): domain Bacteria; phylum Bacillota; class Clostridia; order Lachnospirales; family Lachnospiraceae; genus JAAYRG01. Next base: position 5,974 of record JAAYRG010000148.1, read on the forward strand.
AGCAAACCCTAAACCAATTACTAGTTGAAATGGATGGATTTGGAACTAATGAAGGAATTATTGTTCTTGCTGCAACAAACAGGGTTGATATATTAGACCCTGCAATCTTACGTCCTGGTAGATTTGACCGAAAGGTAGTTGTAGGACGCCCGGATGTAAAGGGAAGAAAAGAAATATTAGAAGTTCATGCAAAGGGCAAGCCCCTTTCTGAAGATGTAAACTTAGAAGAAATAGCTAGGACTACAGCTGGATTTACCGGCGCAGACTTAGAAAACCTTCTTAATGAAGCTGCTATTAGGGCGGCTAAAGATGGAAGGGCTTATATTGTTCATGAAGATATAAATTATGCCTTTATAAAGGTTGGAATTGGTACAGAAAAAAGAAGTAAGGTCATATCAGATAAGGAAAAGAAAATTACTGCATACCATGAAGCTGGGCATGCAATACTGTTCCATATACTTCCTGATGTTGGTCCGGTATATACAGTTTCTATTATTCCTACAGGAAGAGGAGCAGCTGGTTATACAATGCCATTGCCTGAAAGAGATGAAATGTTTAACTCAAAAGGCAAGATGCTTCAATATATCTGTGTAGCACTTGGTGGAAGGGTTGCAGAAGAACTTGTATTTGACGATATTACAACAGGTGCTTCTCAAGACATCAAACAAGCAACTCAAATTGCTAGGGACATGGTAACAAAATATGGCTTCTCAAATGTAGTTGGTATGATTAACTATGACAATGGTGATGAATTATTCATTGGTAGAGACTGGGGTCAAACAAGAAATTATAGTGAAGATGTAGCCAAGGCAATTGATAATGAAGTTAAGAAGATTATAGATGAATGCTACAATAAGGCTAAGTCAATAATTAATGATAATATTGATATTCTTCATAGTTGTGCTGACTTACTAATTGAGCAAGAAAAGATTAGTAGGGAAGAGTTTGAAGCTTTGTTTGATAGTAAAGAAGTTCAGAAAGAACTTGACATAGATGATAAAAGCAATGAGAACTAATGATTAATTAAAAGAATAAGTAGATGCAGAAGCTAATATGTTAGAAACTGTAGGAATACACAAAAACTACAAAAACGACTATGTTTTTGTCGAAAATTCTACAAATGATATTTAGTTAATCTGCTAAGTTAAAAAAATAAACAAAAAAAACTTATGTAATTTCTCAACTTTGTGAACACTTTTTAATAGACAGGTGATATAATATTAATCGTAAACCCCAATACATTATATAGTTTTTGCTACACCCCATAAGTAACAAAAATACCTTCTCCAAAAAAGGACAGCTGTCGTGAGGCTGTCCTTTTTTTATCCATTCAGAGGATTAGAACTTAGGTGTGATAATTCGTCATTAGATGATTTGTAATTATATATTATTTTAATTAAGTATATAATTTTTAAAAACTAATTGAAGTTTTAATGAGCTTGTGATATAATTACTCATTGTAGTAGCAATTGTTACAATGTTTGCCGGCGTGGCGGAACAGGTAGACGCACAGGACTTAAAATCCTGCGGGACTCAACATCCCGTACCAGTTCGATTCTGGTCGCCGGCATACCATATTAAAAGTCTATATATTTCTAAAACTTAATATCCTATAAACTTATTACGCGGGTGTAGTTCAATGGTAGAACACTAGCCTTCCAAGCTAGATACGTGGGTTCGATTCCCATCACCCGCTTTTTTGTTATATTTTTTTATTTAATAGGAGAAATCAATGAAAACACTATTAGTCGCTATAAACTCAAAATATATTCATTCAAATCTAGCAGTACGTTATTTAAAGTCCTATGCTTCCCCCCATAAAGATAATATTAAGATTCTAGAATATACTATTAATCAGCAGGTAGATGATATTCTTCATTCTATTTATATGGAAAAGCCAGATTTAATAGCAATTTCTACTTATATTTGGAATGTTGACTTAGTTAATATTCTAATAAGAGAACTTAGAAAGGTCATGCCAAATACAAAAATATGGCTAGGTGGACCAGAGGTTAGCTATAATTCTAAGGATTATCTACTTAACCATGAAGAAGTAGATGGTATTATGGTAGGTGAAGGAGAAGAAACCTTTAAGGAGCTCCTTGATTATTACTCTAGGACAAAAGATGCTTCAAATAGGTCTTTAGAAGAAATTAGGGGCCTAGTCTTTCGTAGTGGCCAAGAAATAATCCAAACTGGTCCAAGGCCTATCCTTGACTTTAGTAAGGTGCCATTTCCTTATGACAGTTTAGATGATTTAGAGAATAAAATTATATACTATGAATCTAGTAGGGGTTGCCCATTTTCCTGCAGTTATTGTTTATCTTCAGTAGATAAGACTATAAGATTAAGGGATATTGAATTAGTAAAGGAAGAACTTAATTTTTTTATAGCCCGTAAGGTAAAACAAGTTAAATTTGTGGATAGGACCTTTAACTGTAATAGGAAGCATACAAGGGAAGTATGGAAACATATTATGGACAATGATAATGGAATAACCAACTTCCACTTTGAAGTTGCAGCAGACCTTCTAAGTGATGAGGAGATCAACCTACTTAATTCTATGAGAAGTGGTTTGGTTCAACTAGAAATAGGGGTACAATCGACTAATCCAGAGACGATTAAGGCCATAAGTAGAAAGACTAACTTTGATAAAATAAGTGAAAATGTTAGAAGGGTTCGTGAAAACAGGAATGTACACCAGCACCTAGACCTTATTGCAGGTCTACCCCACGAAGACCTTGAGAGCTTTAAAAACTCCTTCAATGAGGTTTATGGACTAAGGCCAGACCAATTACAACTAGGCTTCTTAAAAGTCTTAAAAGGAACACCTATAGTTATGGATGCTAAAGAATTTGGGATTGTTCATAGAGATATAGCCCCATATGAAGTCCTGTTTACTAACTGGCTTAGCTTTGATGATGTACTTACCTTAAAGTTAGTAGAGGAAATGGTTGAGGTCTATTATAATAGTAGTCAGTTTGGTACAAGTATTAAATTCATGGAACATTACTTTGACAGCTATTTTGACCTTTATAGAGAATTAGGAGAACATTATAAGGACAAGGGTCTTTTAGACATAAAACATACTAGGATTCGTAGGTATGAAATCTTATTAGATTTTATGGAGCCAAAACTTTCAAGTATTGATGGTTTTAAGGAAATACTAATTTATGATTTATATTTAAGGGAAAAATTAAAAAGTAGACCTAGTTTTGCTGTAGACGAAGATGAAAATAGGGATATATACAGAAGGATATATTCAGAAGATGAATTAAGGAAGAAATACTTAGGAATAGATAAGGCTATTGATTCTCTAGGTAAGGCAAAAAGATATTTTCATATCGAAAAGTTCAAGGTTGATGTAGTAAGAAGTGCAAAAGAAGGTAAATATATTTATGACCCACAACTTATAGTATTTAATTATAAGGATAGGGACCCTATGAACAATAATGCGAACACTAAGATAATTAAAGATGAAATAATTGATTAGTTAAAAAGAAGGTGTATGTTTTGGCCAAGAGAAGAATTTCAAAAAAGGAACAAGAGAGAATTAAACAGATTATAGAACTTCTAGATGAGTATTATGAGGGACATGAAGAGACTTTCTTAGACCATGAGAATCCGCTACAGTTATTAGTTGCCACAATACTAAGTGCCCAGTGTACAGATGAAAGAGTAAACCAAGTAACCAAGAAATTATTTCAAAGGTACAAGACTGCACAAGACTATGCTAGTGCAGATATCAAGGAATTAGAAAGATATATATACTCTACAGGATTTTATCGTAATAAGGCTAAGAATATAATTGGTGCAGCAAATATGTTAGTAGCTGAGTTTGATGGACAAGTTCCCTCTGATATTGAGTCCTTAATAAAGCTTCCGGGAGTTGGAAGAAAGACTGCAAACGTTATTAGGGGAAATATCTATAAGATTCCTAGTATTGTAGTAGACACACATGTTAAGCGAATCTCTAATAGGTTAGGATTTACAAAGTCTAGTGACCCAGAAAAAATAGAGTTTGAACTTATGGAACTTATACCAGAGGATTACTGGATAGAATATAACCATAAAATTATAGCTCATGGGAGAAATATTTGTACTGCAAGAGGTCCAAAGTGCAGTAAGTGTTTCATGAGCCATTTGTGTCCATACTATAAAAAGAGTTTAAAATAAAAAGCAAAAAATACTTGAAACAGGCTATAAAATAGCATAATATAATTAAATAGAGTAGCAGACTAACAAAGGAATGCTTAGGGAAGAAATTATTATATATAGGCTAATAAGTACAAGACGAATATTTTTTCCTTATATAGATATAATTATAGAAAACTATTATTAATACCATAGCTATCCTTTCTACAACAATATAAAAGGGAGGAGATGATTGAATGAAACCAATGAAGCAAAAGACAAAGAGATTAATCTCACAAATTATCATTATTGCACTTTTATTAGCAATGATTATACCTACAATTTTAAGTGTAATAATGTAGTATAACTATGTGTAAATAATACATAGTCTAAGTTAAAATACTTAGACTTATTCAATTTCTAGTTAAGAAAGGGGAAATAGTGTGAAGAAAAAACACTTAAACCTTGTATTAAGAGTATTTGTAGCTATGTGTATGATTTCTTTGTTTTCAGCAAAGGGCCTTGCAGCATCTGACAATACAGAAATAAGTGATGGTGTATACATCGAATCAGTTCATATTGGTGGAATGACAGTCGATGAGGCTAAAGCTGCTGTTGATGATTATATTGATGAGTTAAGGGCAACAACCATTACTATAGAAATTGATGATAAAAGTGAGCAGATTACTCTAGCGGAGCTTGGTTTTGACTTTAAGGACCATGATTATTTTGAGCAGGCTTCTAGTATAGGTGAATCTGGTAATCTTTTTAAGAGATATAAAGAGATTAAGGACGTTGCTCATAATAATTTAATATTTTCATTAGAGTATACGTTAGATAAAAGTGCTGTAAAAGAATTCGTTGAAACAAAGCTTTCTGCATACGATATTCCTTCACAAAATGCCTCTGTTAAAAGAGAGGGTGGCAAATTTGTTTATACTGACCATGTAGTTGGTAGACATATAGAGATTGAAGATACAATTAGATTAATAGAAGAATCCATAAGTGAAGGTTGGGATAAATCAAACATTACTCTTAAGGCAGTAGTTGTAGAGGATGTACCAGAATTTACAAGGGATGTTGTAGAAAAGGTAGATAGTGTTTTGGGTAGTTTTACCACTAATTACTCGAGTTCATCAAGTAGTAGGGCAGCCAACCTCGATAATGGGGCAAGGCTAGTGAATAATACCTTGCTATTTCCTGGTGAAGAGTTTAATGCCTATGATGTGTTAGCTCCATTTACAATTTCTAATGGATATTCTGTAGGCGGAGCCTATGAAAATGGAAGGCTTGTAGATAGTATTGGTGGTGGGGCTTGTCAGGTGACTACTACACTATATAATGCAGCCCTATATGCTGAGATGGAAATAACAGAAAGAGCAGCCCACTCAATGACAGTAAGTTATGTTGACTTATCAAGAGATGCTGCTATTGCTGGAACATATAAGAATCTCAGATTTGTAAACAATACTGATTATCCAATTTTAATACAAGGATATACTAAAAATCGTAATATTACATTTACTATATGGGGTCATGAAACAAGACCTGCTAATAGAAAGGTTGAGTTTGAGACAGTTGTACTATCAAAGAAGGAACCTCCAGCAGATGTTGTAACTGAGGATCCTACTTTACCAACAACCTACAAAAAGACAACTCAGTCTCCTCACACAGGATATGTTACTGAATTATACAAAGTTGTATATGAAGATGGCAAACAGGTAAGTAGAGAATTTGTTAACAAGAGTTCCTATATGGCATCACCAAGATATGTAACTGTTGGAACCATGCCAGAACCTTCACCAACTCCAGAGCCAACACCGTCTCAAAGTCAGGAGACAGTAGAAGGACAAGAACCAGGAACAGATCAACATGAAGGTGGTCAGGGGCCAGTACAGGTGCCAGAAGCTCCAGTAAGCCCTACACCAGGACAAGAGCCACCAGCTGATGGTGCTGATGCACAAACTCCTACACCTTAGCTTAAACTATATAATGACTGGGGTATAGAGAAAAAGCATAGTGTAAAATTAATATTGAAAAGCATAAAGGATGTCAACATTTGTTTTGGTTGACATCCTAATTAATAGGAGCAAGTATGGAAGTCGGAAATATTTCAGAGTCAATTTTAAAAAGAGCAGTACTTAGCCAAATAAGTCATAAAAGAGATGAAGTAAAAGTTTTTAGTGGTATTGGAGAAGAATGTACCATTCTAGAACTAGGCCAAGAATCAGGACTTGTTTTAGCAACAAGGTGTGCTAGTGGGGGCTACAAGAATATGGAGAAGATTGTAGTCAATTCAGTAGCTAATAAGATCTGTGCTAGTGGAGGACAAGTAATAGGAGTCCTCATTACAATACTTCTTCCAGATAATACATATGAGTCTGAGCTAGAGAGAATAATTAGTGAAATTGAAGCAACTTGTGTTGATATTAATATAGATATATTAGAAGTCAACACTGAAGTGTCAAAAGAGGTTACTAGCCCTGTTATAGTAGTGAGTGGGGTTGGTAAATCTAATAAGGCAAAAAGACCTAATCTAGATATGATGAGACCGGACTTAGATATTGTTATGACAAAGTGGGCGGGACTAGAAGGGACTTCTATAATTGCTAATAAGAAAGAAGAGCATCTATTAACAAGGTTTACAAGTGATTTTGTTAGAAGGGCAAAGGAGTTAATCGGTAATATTTCTATTATGGAGGAAGCAAGACTAACTTTAGAAACAGCCCCAGTATTAATGCATCACATAAGTACAGGTGGAGTATTTGCTGCCCTTTGGAAAATTGCAGAAGCTTCATCTGTAGGGTTTGAAGTTGATATCAGTAAAATTCCAATTAAGCAAGAAACTATAGAAGTTTGTGAACTTTATGATATAAATCCTTATGAATTAGCATCAAGTGGTTCTTTGCTTGTTGTGACAGACAAAGGGAATTCTCTAGTAGCAAAACTTAAAGAAAGCAATATAAATGCTGCTGTCATAGGGAGAATTACCAGTGATAAAGAAAATGCAGTTATAAATGGTGACTATAAACGTTTTTTAACTCCTCCAAAAAGGGATGAGTTATATAAAATATAAGAATTTATAAAACTCAGAAAGGATAAAAATATGAGAAAAAAGATTCTAACAGCCATTGATAGAAATAGCAAATTAACAACAGAAGAATTAGCACTAATGTTAGGTACAACTAAGGAAGAAGTCGCCTCTCTTATTGATGAGATGGAAAAGGAAGGAATTATTTGTGGATATCCAACCTTAATTAATTGGGATAATATTGAGAATGAAAAGGTAACTGCTTTAATAGAAGTAAAGGTAACTCCTCAAAGGGGAGAAGGTTTTGATAAGGTAGCAGAAAGAATTTACAAGTTTGAGGAAGTAGAATCTGTTTATCTTATGTCTGGGGGCTATGATTTGACGGTTATGATAGAAGGTAAGTCCATGAAAGAAATTGCTCATTTTGTATCAAGCAAGTTAGCTCCAATGGATAGGATTGAAAGTACAGTTACTCATTTTGTATTAAAGAAATATAAGGAACATGGAATACCGTTAGTTGATAAGAAAAAAGACGAAAGGATGTTGATTACGCCTTGAGAAATCCATTATCGAAAGTAGTAACTGAAATTGAGCCTTCTGGCATAAGAAAGTTTTTTGATATTGCTGCTGAAATGGAGGATGTTATTTCTCTAGGTGTTGGTGAGCCAGACTTTGATACACCATGGCACATAAGAGAAGAGGGAATATATTCACTAGAAAAGGGTAAAACCTTTTATACATCCAATTCAGGACTTTCTGAGTTAAAAGAGGAAATTAGTAAGTATCTTAAGAGAAGGAACAACTTAGACTACGATTATAAAAGTGAAGTACTAGTAACTGTAGGTGGTAGTGAGGCAATAGACCTTGCCCTTCGTGCTATGGTTGACCCAGGTGACGAGGTTTTAGTACCACAGCCAAGCTATGTATCCTATGTACCGTGCGTTCAATTAGCAGGCGGCAAGCCGGTAATTATTGAACTAGAAGAAAAGGACCAATTTAAATTAACTAGAGAAAAATTAGAAGCAGCAATTACAGAAAAGACAAAAATACTTATCTTGGCATTTCCTAATAATCCAACTGGAGCAATTATGGACCATGAGGATTTAGCCAAAATAGTAGACCTTATAATTGATAATGACTTATACGTTATAACGGATGAAATATATTCTGAGCTTACATTTGGTAAGCAACATGCAACTATAGCATCTTTTCCTGGAATGAAGGAGAGAACTATACTAATTAATGGATTCTCAAAGGCATATGCAATGACAGGTTGGAGACTTGGATATACCGTAGGACCAAAAAACATAATTAGTCAAATGACTAAGATACACCAATTTGCTATTATGTGTGCACCAACAACAAGTCAATATGCAGCAGTTGAAGCTTTAAGAAACGGTGATGATGATGTAGAATTCATGAGAAACTCCTATGACCAAAGGAGAAAGTACATTGTTAATCGCCTTAGAAATATGGGACTAGAGTGCTTTGAACCGGAAGGGGCGTTCTATGTGTTCCCATCAATCAAAAAGTTTGGTATAAGCTCTGAAGAATTTGCTACAGAGTTAATAAAGGCTGAAAGGGTAGCCGTAGTACCAGGTACAGCCTTTGGCAGGTCTGGTGAGGGCTTCCTAAGAATATCATATGCTTACTCCATTGATAATTTAAAGATAGCTCTTGAGCGTATAGAGCGTTTTATAAAAACTTTATAGGAAGAAATTAAGGAGTATAATTGATGAACATTGTTTTACTAGAGCCAGAAATGCCAGCTAATACTGGTAATATAGGAAGGACCTGTGTAGCAACAGGGACTAAATTACATTTAATTGAACCTTTGGGTTTTAAGCTTACAGATAAATATATTAAAAGGTCTGGCCTTGATTATTGGAATGACCTAGACCTTACGGTTTATAAGAACTTTGAAGATTTTCTTTTGCGTAACCCAGGTGCTAAAATTTATATGGCAACTACAAAAGCAAGGCATACCTATGTAGATGTTAAGTATGACCCTGATTGCTTTATTATGTTTGGAAAAGAAAGTGCAGGTATTCCTGAAGAGATATTAATGAAGTATGAGGAAACTTGTGTAAGAATTCCTATGATGGATGACATAAGATCACTAAACTTATCAAACTCTGTATCAATAATTCTGTATGAAGCTTTAAGACAGAATAATTTTAGTGGTATGGAAGCTTATGGCCAACTTCATAATCATAGTTGGGAAAGTGTAACTAAGGAGATGTAAGTCTTAAGACGTATAAAGTAATAAAAATGCAGGCTAATAGTATAGATACTGTTAGCCTGCATTTTTATTCCTCCTAACCTATGTTAGGAGTTAGGTCTCATATAGGCACACTATAAGAATCCTTCAGTTCGTTGTAAAGTAAAAATAAACTCAGTACCTGCACCAGGTGTACTAGTTACGTTAATATTCTCATCATGGGCTGTTACTATTTCTTTAACTATAGCAAGACCAAGGCCGGTTCCTGTCTTGTCTTTGCCACGTGAATGGTCAGTCTTAAAGAAACGGTCCCACACCTTTTTCAAGTCTTCTTTTGCTATTCCAATCCCATTATCCTTTATGGATACTAAGACTTTATCCCCTCGTTCTATTGTGGTTATATAGATATCTGAGTTTACATGACTAAACTTTATTGCGTTATCTAAGAGGTTATATAGAACTTGTTGAATTTTACTTTGGTCTGCATCTACAAAGGACTCAGCAGAAAAGAGTGATAACTTTAAGGTTATTTTTTTCTCTTTACATATTCCTTCAAAACTTTCAGCGGTTTTTTTGATAATCTGATTTATATCAAATGTACTTATATTTAACATAACCTGTCTATTACTTAGGTTATTTAATTCAAGTAAGCTAGTGGTTAGCTTCTCTAATCGTTCGGATTCAAATAGAATTATGTTTAGGTACTTGTCCTTCATCTCATATGGAATTGTACCGTCTTGTAAGGCCCTTGCGTATCCTTTAATTGAAGTTAGGGGAGAACGAAAATCGTGGGAAATATTTGCGATAAACTTCTTTTGATACTCATCTAGATTGCTAATTTCTTTGGCCATATAGGTTAGAGAATTAGCTAGGTCCTTAAATTCATCTTGTCTTTTTAGAACTATCTTATAATCATAATTAGCATCTGCGTATTCAGTAGCAGCCCTCATGATTTTTCTTAAAGGAATAATAGTAACAAAGTAAAGGTATATTAGACACAATCCTAAAATTAGAGCAAAAATTAGCAAGGCTATATTGATTGTATCTACAAAGAAAATAGTCTCCTTATAAACTTCGCTTAAGGGTGAGTGGAGTACAACATATCCTCTAGTTCTAAAGTTATTAATGACAGGAACTATAACACTTAGGGATGTTTCTGATAAAACACCTGGCATTACAGTGTTTTCTGAAAAGGTATGATTTAAGAAGTCAGGGTCAATTTCTGAGATATTAAATTCCTGCCTTTTGTTTTGTTGGGGTCTAGTATCGCTAACTATATATCCCTCTGCATTAACTATCCATATTCTTGTGTTAAGAATGTTGTCCATAAGTTGTAGTTGATAGGTCATTTCTGTAAAGGTTGTTTCCTGGTTATAATAACTTTTCATGTATTTATTGGAGAGAGAAGTGGCTTCGTTATATAACTTGGTTTTCTTCTCTTGCAGTAATTTATCCTGTATACGATTTACGCCATATGTATTTAGTAATACAAACATAAATATTATAGAAGTAATAAAACCAATTAATAATTTAAACCACAGCTTATGTCGCATATCCCCCACCACCTTTTATTACTTTTTACTTTCAAACTTGTATCCAATCCCCCAAACAGTGGATATACTCCACTGGGGATGGTCATTTATCTTTTCCCTTAGTCTTTTTATATGCACATCTACAGTCCTAGTATCTCCTATATATTCATAGCCCCATATATGGTCTAGAAGTTGTTCTCTAGTAAAAACCTGATTGGGATTAGAAGCTAAAAAATATAGGAGTTCAAGTTCTTTTGGTGGCATATCAACTTTTTCGCCCTTGTAAGTAACTGAATAATTACTTTGGTTAACAATTAAGTCAGGATAGGTAACATAGTCTCCAACCTCTTCAAACTCGTTTTCTGCACTAACTACTTCGGTAACTTTTGGATGGACACGTCTTAGTACTGCCCTTACTCTTGCAACTAACTCTTTTGAATCGAAAGGTTTAATAATATAGTCATCTGCCCCTAATTCTAAGCCAAGAACCTTATCAAAGGTCTCTCCCTTTGCTGATAGCATGATAATAGGTATGTTAGATACTTTGCGGATCTCTCTACAGACCTCATAACCATCAATTCCAGGTAGCATTAGGTCTAATAGGATTAAGTTAGGTTCGTAGTCTTTAAAGGCTTCTATAGCACTTTCTCCATCATGTACCATTTGGGTATCGAAACACTCCTTGGTAAGATATAGAGAAATTAACTCTGCGATATTTTCATCATCGTCTACTATAAGTATTCTTTGTTTGGTAGCCAACTTAGCACATCCTTTCCTTCTACTTAAATTCTGCTATTGTAACTCCAGCATCGCCTTCTCCGAACTCACCAAGGCGATAAGACTTAACATATTTTGATTTCCTTAGATGAGAATGGACTGCATCTCTTAAAGCGCCTGTTCCCTTACCATGTATAATACGGACCTCCTTCAAGTGCGATAGGTAGGCATCATCAAGGTACTTATCTAAATCAACCAAGGCCTGGTCAACTCTTTTACCAATTAAATTAATTTCAGGACTAATAGTTGATACCTTTGACATCTTAAGTTTACCTGTCCTTACCTGGGCTGACTTACTAGCTTTATTAGATGGTTCTTTTACAAGCTCCAAGTCACTAATATTAACTTTTGAAGATAATATACCCATCTGAACAAACAAGTCACCTTTTTCGTTTGGAAGGGAGGTAACAATACCGTTTAGGCCTAAGCTAATAACATAAACATCGTCTCCTAAGTGGAAATCAGAAGCCTTATGTTTCTTCCTTGGTTGTCTTTCTTCTCCGATTGTATTCTTAGGTGTGAGTTTAGAGAGCTTATTTCTTAGCTCACCTCTTTCTTTTTCCATTTCTTTATTAAAGCCAGAGCTATTGCTCCATTTGTTATATTTTTTAATTGTCTCATCAGCATAGTCTTTGGCTTCTTGCAATAGATTTCTAGCCTCTTCTTTAGCAGCATCGAGGATTCTCTTTTTATTGTGTTCTATTTCTTTGTGTTTAGCCTCTAGGCTAGCTCGTAGTCTTTCTATTTCCTTCTTGTGTTCTTTTATTTCTTCTTCAGCCTTTTCTATGGCAATCCTCTTATTCTCTAGGTCAGCAAGAAGTTCTTCAAAGCTCTTATCTTCAGAATCTATTTTTTCTTGGGCGTTATTAATTATGGCATCAGATAGTCCTAGTCTCTTAGATATTGCGAAGGCATTACTTTTACCTGGAACCCCAATAAGTAAACGATAGGTTGGCCTAAGGGTTGTAATATCAAATTCACATGCAGCATTACTAACCCTTGGTGTTGAGAGAGCATACACCTTTAGCTCGCTGTAGTGGGTTGTTGCCATTGTCCTTATATCCTTGTTATGGCAATAATCAAGAATAGACATAGCAAGGGCAGCACCCTCTGTAGGGTCGGTACCAGCCCCTAGCTCATCAAACAGGACAAGGGAATTATAATTAGCATTCTCTAGAATGCTTACAATGTTAGTCATATGAGATGAGAAGGTACTTAAACTTTGTTCAATACTTTGTTCATCTCCAATATCAGCATAAACTTCATCAAAGATACCTAGTCTTGAACCTTGTGAGGCTGGAATATGAAGTCCTGCCTGTCCCATTAGGGTAAAAAGACCAACTGTCTTTAAGGATACTGTCTTACCACCAGTGTTAGGACCGGTAATAATAAGCATGTTAAAGTCTTCTCCTAGACTAATATTAATTGGAACAACTACTTTAGGATCAATTAAAGGATGTCTAGCCTTTTTTATATCAATTATACGGTCTTCATTAAATTCAGGTTCAACACCCTTCATAGTCTTAGATAAATTGGCTTTAGCAAATATATAGTCAAGCAAGACTAGGGTCCTTAGGTTAGTGGCAATAGTGTCTGTATACTCAGAGACCATATTGCTAAGACTTGCTAGGATTCTTTCTATTTCTTCTTGTTCCTTTAAAGTAAGTTCCTTAATTTCATTGTTTAGTTTAACTATGGCCATAGGCTCAATAAAGACTGTAGAACCAGTAGAAGACTGGTCATGAATCATTCCAGGTAAATGGGAACGATATTCTTGCTTTACAGGAAGACAGTACCTACCGCCACGCATTGTAATAATATTATCTTGCAAGATATTCTTATTACTAGCAGCTATCATTATCTTATTTAATTGTTCTTGAATTTTATTATGGGCATTATTAATGCTTCTTCTAATATGCTTTAAACCTGGACTTGCATCATCAGCAATTTCATTCTCTCCAATAATACAACGTGTTATCTCTTTCTTTATAAAAGATAAGGGTTCAAGAGAAGAAAAGTAATAGCTTAGTGAATCCTCTCCGATATCTTCTTCGTTTTCGGCACTAATTCCATATGACCTTACTCTAAGGCTTGTATCTAGGACAGATGCAACTTGAAGGAGCTCCTTAGCGCTAAGGCTTGCACCTATCTCAAGGCGCTTAAGGGAAGGTCTTATATCGTAAACACCACGAAAACTACAACTACCCTTCCTAAAAAGCCTGCTTAGGGCATCAGTAGTTTCTTCTTGGCCTTTTCTTATCTCATCTATATCATTGCTAGGCTTAAGGTTTCTACATAGGTCCTTGCCCATGCTAGAGCCTGCTAAGCTTGCTAGAATATCAATAATTTTATTAAACTCTAATGTTCTTAATGCTTTCTCGTTCATTTAATCCTCCATGGAAAAACCGGTCATAATGTGATAAAATGTTATTCGAGACTATTATATGTCAAGAAAATATTATGATATTATTGTACATTATAATTTGTAAAAGTAAAATAGGAAAGTTATGCAGTTTATAGCTGCTTTGTTCACAAAACATTCATAGGCTGTTCATAAGTATATGGTACAATTATTCAACTAAGTATGCCCATAATTGGCTGACCTAAAGGAGAAAGATAATGGCTACAGATAATAATAATTATCATGATAATGGACAAAAAAGTAAAGAAAACCAAGAAAAAGAATTCAATTTCATAGAAGAAAAGGTAGTCTCACATAAGAAAAAGAAAATAAAAAAGCTTATATTTACTGTTATAATGACTATTATTTTAGGTGGTATATTTGGATTATCTGCAGGAGTAGTATATTGTGTAGCCCAAGAACCATTATTTTATTTTTTTGGTAAGAATAAAAAGGTGGTAGAACTTACACCTGATGATGAAGATAAAGAAACAAAACTTCCAGGTGATTCCGATAAGGGAAAAGGGAATGACAATAAAGAAACAGAGTCAGAGTCAGAGTCAGAGACAGATACTAAGGATAATACTCCAGGATCCTCTGAAGATACTCCAGACCCGGTAATAGTCAATAATACTATTAAGGCAAGTGTAGATGACCTTGCAAGTATTTATTCAGAAGTAAGAAAGATAGCTGACCAATCTAGTAAGTCAATGGTCTTAGTTACAAGTATAAAACATGAACAAGATTGGTTTAGGAACGAGATAGAAGTACCTGATGATACGACAGGTTTAATAGTGGCTAACAATTCTGTAGACCTATTAGTTTTAGTTAGCTATGACAGGATAAAGGGAGCTAATACTATTATGGTCACCTTTGCTAACAATGTAAAGGCAGAAGCCACAATACAAGCATTTGACAGTGAATTAAATCTTGCTATAATAGCTATAGCCCTAGAAGATTTACCAGATGAAATAAGGGAAACTAGCGTTGCAGACCTGGGTGAATCTACATACTTACCAGTAGGGACCCCAATAATTGCAATTGGCAACCCTAATGGATATATGAACTCTATGGAAGTCGGTATGATAAATACTAGGGGGGCTAGTGTTAATGTAACTGACTATCAGATTGACCTATTCCACTCTGATATTAATTATGTAGACGACGGAGAAGGATACGTAGTTAATCTAAAAGGGAAGATTGTAGGAATAATTACAAACCACCTAAGAGATGATAGGAATGAAAACATTAATACCTTTATAGGTATCTCTAATATTAAGCCAATTATTGAGAGTTTGGTTAATAATGAGAAAAGGGCTTATATTGGGATCACAGCTATAGATATCACAGATGATGTACTAGAAGAATTAGGCTTAGACAATGGTATTGCAATTACAGGAGTTGTGGCAAACTCTCCTGCATTTCATAGCGGTATCCAAATAGGTGATATTATAACTAAGGTTAATGATGAAGATATTCTATCTGTATTAAACTTTCAAAGTAAGTTATTACAGGCCAAACCAGAGGACAAGCTAGATATAACGCTTTTTAGGGAGTATCAAACAACAAGTGACACACTTGAATTAGAAATAACATTAGGAACAAGAAAGTTCTAAAATTAAGTCAGATTAGAAAGGCTGGTTAACAACCACAATGAAATATATTAATGAACTACAAGTAGGGGAAAGAATTCAAGAAATATACCTTTGTAAAAGCAAACAAAGGCTAACGACGAAAGCTAATAAGGACTACATATCTCTAACATTACAAGACAAGACAGGACTTCTAGACGGGAAGATATGGAATGAGAGTAATGCAATTGATGATTTTGATGAGATGGACTATATAGAAGTTATTGGTATAGTTACCTCCTTCCAAGGTGCAAATCAACTCAATATAACTAGAGTTAGAAGGTGTAGTGAAGGAGAGTATGTTATAGCAGACTATTTACCAACCTCTAAAAATGATATTAATGACATGTATAGCCAGCTTTTGTCTTATGTAGACAGTGTTAAGCAGCCACATCTTAGAAAGCTATTAGAGAGCTTCTTTGTATCAGATAAGGACTTTGCCAAAAGTTTTAAAAATCATTCTGCAGCAAAGAGTGTTCACCATGGTTTCATTGGTGGATTATTAGAGCATACTTTAAATGTTGCAAACTTATGTGATTTTTATTCAAAACAATATCCGCTAATTAATAGGGACTTACTTATAGCAGCAGCCTTATTTCATGATATAGGTAAGGTGAAAGAACTTTCAACATTCCCATTTAATGATTATACCGATGAAGGACAACTTCTAGGACATATATTTATGGGAGCCGAAATGATAGGAGAGAAAATCGCTCAGATTCAAGGTTTCCCTAAAGAGTTAGAGTTAGAACTTAAACACTGTATATTGGCCCATCACGGAGAACTTGAATATGGTTCACCTAAAAAGCCAGCTTTAATTGAAGCTGTGGCCTTAAATTATGCAGATAATACTGATGCTAAGATGCAAATTATGATAGAAGCCTTAGAAGGTGCCCCTGTAAATACTCAGTGGTTAGGATATAACAGATTAATAGAAAGTAACATAAAAAGGACTAGCAGTAATTAATTATGGATATAAAAAAGAATGATGAATTAATAATAGAAATTAATGATATTGGCCAGCAAGGAGAAGGAATTGGCAAACATGATGGCTACACTTTATTTGTTAACAATGCAACAGTAGGTGACAAGGTAAGGGTTAAGGTCATGAAGGCCAAGAAGAATTACGGCTATGCAAGACTTGTTGAAGTTATAGAGCCATCTCCTTTTAGAGTAGAGCCTATATGTAAGATTGCTAATAAATGTGGTGGATGCAATATAATGCATCTTGATTACAAACAGCAATTAAAGTATAAACATGATAAGGTAATTAATTGTTTAGAGAGAATCGGAAAGTTTGATTTATCGAAGGTAGAAGTAAGTCCTATTATTGGGATGGAAAAGCCTTACTATTATAGAAACAAGGTCCAATTACCTGTAGGTAAGAACAAGGAAGGCCATATTGTAATGGGCTTTTATGCTAGAAGGACCCACTCCATAATAAATATGGAAGAGTGCTATATACAAAGTGAAGTAAATAGTCAAATCTTCGAGATTGTACGTAGGTTTTTAGAAAAGTACAAGGTTAGTATATATGACGAAATAAACCATAAGGGACTAGTAAGACATATTATGACTAGAGTTGGATTTACAACAGGCCAGGTTATGGTTTGCCTTGTTATTAACGGAAAGAAGTTACCCCATGAAGATAAGCTAGTAGAAGAGCTAATTAAAGTTGATGGAATGACTAGTATTAGCCTAAACTTTAACCTTGAAAATACAAATGTAATCATGGGAGAAGGGGTTAGGACTATATGGGGAGAAGATTTTATTATTGATTATATTGGAGATGTAAAGTACCAAATATCACCCAAATCTTTCTATCAAGTAAATCCAATACAGACAAAGGTTATATATGAGACAGCTCTTTCTTATGCTGATTTAAAAGGTGATGAGACTGTTTGGGATCTTTACTGTGGCATAGGAACTATTTCTCTTTTCATGGCCCAAAAGGCTAAGAAGGTTTATGGTGTTGAAATAGTTGAAGATGCTATTCTTGATGCTAGAAGAAATGCAAGGATTAATGATATAAATAACGCAGAGTTTTATGTAGGGGCAGCAGAAGAAATCTTGCCAAGGAAGTATAAAGAGGACTCTGTTTATGCAGATGTAATCGTGGTTGATCCCCCAAGGAAGGGTTGTGAAGAAAGCTTACTAGATACAATAGTAAGCATGGAGCCTAAGAGGTTTGTCTATGTTTCTTGTGACCCAGCTACCCTAGCAAGGGACCTTGGGTATATGGCTGAACGTGGCTACGAGATAAAGAAGGTTCAGGCAGTGGACCAGTTCCCGCATACAACTCATGTGGAGTGTGTAGCGTTGATACAAAGAGAAAGTATATAGAAATCCTGAGATTCAAGCTATTTCACGACTATTTTGCTTTCGAGGAAGATGAGTATAATTTTAAGAAAAAGGTGCTGAAAAAGTATTTCAATGTTTC
>JAAYRG010000013.1 GCA_012518885.1 Clostridiales bacterium
CCCACCCTTTTCATCTATTTCTTTATTAAAATTCCTATGATATAATGATATTAAAGATAAAGAAGGGTGATTTTATATGAGTAGCATCATACTACAATCCAATTTTGTCCCTAATGGTACCTTTATTCCAAATATCTTTATTGATAAATATATGCCAGCTGCTAATGGCGCTTATGTAAAGGTCTACCTATATTTACTCCGCTGTATGAATGATAATAGCATAAAAGAAATTAACATAACTACAATTGCTGACCATTTAGAAAATACAGAAAGCGACATAGAAAGAGCGTTATGTTACTGGGAAAAGGTAAAATTGGTTTCTCTAACGCGCAATAATAATAGAATATCATCTATTATTTTGAACGATATATTTACAGTTGATAAAAATGAATATTCACAAGAGGAGTCTCTAGCAACACTAGACCCAGTATCTAGTGCTACTGACTCGGTAAGTAGTAACAATCTAGATTATCCACAAGAATCTAGCGTTCTTGAACCACTTAATGATGATAAGGCAATAGACCATCAGTTTGTGAAACCAACATATTCTGATGCACAAATAAAACAACTTACATCTACTGATGAAGTAAAGTGGATGCTTAATATCATTGAACTTTATTTACAAAGATTAATAAAGCCAATGGACTTACAGCTAATCTTATACTTATACGAGAGCTTAGATTTTTCTCCAGAATTAATATTATATCTCTATGAGTATTGTGTATCTAAGAACAAAACCCATCCATCTTATGTTGAAGCTGTGGCACTTGCCTGGGCTAAGGAGGGTATTGATAGCTTAGAAAAGGCCGAGGCCGCAACGGTTTTCTTTAACGAGAATTATAATGCTGTAAAAAAAGCTTTTGGGCTTGATAGGGCTCTAGGCCACGTTGAAAAACAGTATGTTACCAAGTGGACTAAGGACTATGAATTACCTATAGATATCATAGTAGAAGCATGTAATAGGACCCTACTAACAATTCAAAAACCAGACTTTAAGTATACCGACAAAATACTTGAAAATTGGCACAAGAATAAGGTTACTAATTTAAGAGAAGTTAATAATTTAGATGAAGAACATGCCAAGAAAGTATCTAAGTCCAAAAAACCAATTGACAATATAAAACAAGACAATAACCGATTCAATGCATTCCCACAACGTACTTATTCTAAAGAAGATTACTCCTCTCTAGAACAAAAATTATTACATAAGCGATAATGCTATTTAAAGGAGCTTTACCATGGGATTAAAGAATTATCAATATAGCAAAATACTTAGAGATTACGATGAGAAGCAATTAAGGAACAAGCACGAGTTAGAACGTCGTACAAAGATTGCTTACTCAAAGATACCTAAACTAAAAGAAATAGATGACTCAATTATCACTGTAGCTATGAAGAGTGCCAAAACCCTTTTGGCAAATTTTGATAATCAAGATTCAATAGACAAGCTAAAGGAGGCTGCAAAGTCCGCTAAACTTAAGAGAAGGACCCTACTTAAAGAGCATGGATTTCCAGAAGACTATCTTGAGTTACAGTACCAATGTACTTCTTGCATGGATACAGGTTTCATTGGTAGTGATAAATGTCATTGTTTCAAGCAAGCAATAGTTAATGTACTTTATTCCCAGTCCAATATTAAGTCAGCAGTATCAAAAGAGAACTTTTCAAATTTTTCTTTTGACTATTATCCTAATAACTATATCGATGAATCAATTGGCCTAACTCCAAGGCAGAATATAGAAAAAGTTGTTGACCAAGCCAAGGCCTTTATACGCAATTTTGGTACAAGCTTTGAGAACCTCTTGATTTACGGCAATACAGGTGTAGGAAAAACCTTTCTTACTAATTGCATTGCAAAAGAATTATTAGATTCATCATACACTGTAATTTATTTAACTGCATTTCAACTTTTTGATATTCTTGAAAAAAACAAATTTCAAAAGGATGGTGAAAACGAAGAGGTTGAAAGTCAATTTAATTACATTCTAGACTGTGATTTGTTAATTGTTGATGATTTGGGCACTGAGTTAACTAATTCTTTCATTAATACCCAATTATACCTATGTATTAACGAAAGATACCTAAGAGAAAAATCAACCATAATTTCTACTAACCTGTCTCTAGATAACATTAATGCTAAATACAGTGAGCGTATATTCTCAAGGATAATTAGCAATTATACATTACTAAAAATCGTTGGTGATGATATTAGACTACAAAAATGCATATAATTCTAATTATCTACTAGTTTAGCCAAAATGTTTGTTTAAACTTCACACTTGACGAATATTGCCTAGAATAGTATTATCTTTAATGTATGTCAGAAACTTGATTCATATCGATGGTTATTATGGATATTTGGAGGGAAAAAAATGACTGATGTAGATAAGAATATAACCATTCCAGCAGGTCCACTTGGAATTATCGCTTTAGAGAGTAGCAAACCATTAGCACAGAAAGTAGATAGCTATCTTGTTAAGTGGCGTGCAGAACGTGAACACAAACATTCTAATGAAATAGCATTTCATGAGTATAGTCGTGATTCATATCTTTTAAAAGCTTATACTCCTAGATTTGGTTCAGGAGAAGGTAAAGGCCTTATTAAAGAGTCCGTAAGAGGCGATGACCTTTATATATTAGTTGATGTTACAAATCATAGCATTAAGTATACTGTAAGTGGTTTCGAAAATCGTATGTCTCCTGATGATCACTATCAAGATCTAAAGAGAATCATTGCAGCCGTAGGAGGTAAGGCAAAGAGAATCACTGTAATTATGCCTTTCCTATATGAAAGTAGGCAACATAGAAGACATTCTAGAGAGTCTCTAGACTGTGCTTTAGCTCTTCAAGAGTTAGTAAACATGGGGGTTGAAAGCATCATAACATTCGATGCTCATGATCCAAGAGTTCAGAATGCAATCCCGCTACATTCCTTTGAATCAGTTCAATGTACTTACCAATTTATTAAAACACTTATTAGCTGTGCACCAGATATTAAGATTGACCCTGACCACTTAATGATAGTGAGTCCTGATGAAGGTGCAATGTCAAGAGCTGTATATTTTTCTAACGTACTTGAAGTTGATCTAGGTATGTTCTATAAGCGTCGTGATCACTCCGTTATTATTAATGGACAAAACCCAGTAGTAGCCCATGAGTTCCTTGGTTCTGACTTAGAAGGTAAGGATGTTGTTATTATAGATGACATGATCTCTTCTGGTGGTAGTATGATTGAAGTTGCCAAAGAACTACGCAAGAGAAAAGCAAATAGAATCTTTTGTGCAACTACCTTTGGATTATTTACAAACGGTCTAGAATCCTTTGATAAGGCTTATGAAGAAGGACTTATCGACAAGGTAATGACTACTAACTTAATCTATCAACCTGAAGAATTACTTGAAAGACCTTGGTATGCAAGTGTGGATATGAGCAAGTATATTGCACTGCTAATTGATACTCTTAACCATGATAGATCTATTAGCCCTCTACTTAGTCCAACCGATCGTATACGAAGCTATATAAAAAGATTTGAAAACGGAGATCTAAATAAATAAGTTCTATTCTTAACTTAATATATATTTAACCAATATATAAAGGAAGGAACCTGTTATCTTAATGAATGATAACAAGTTCCTTCCTTTATTAGCATTTAGCTAATGTGTATATTTATTTTAATTATTATGCTTCATAATACTTTATTAAACTTATAGGGATATATAGTTATAGCTAACCCCTAGCTCATCTAATATTTCCTTTTCCCTATTATGACAAGTAAATATTATTATCTGCCTATCCTTTTCCTTAGAAAGAAAATCTAGGGTAGACCTAAGCCTTTGGTCATCGTAATAAGCAAATGTATCATCAAGAAGTATTGGAACCTTACCCTTCCCGTAGATAAGGTCAGCTATAGCTAGTCTTAAGGAAAAATATAATTGGTCTATGGTTCCTGTACTAAGCCTTTCTAAGTTTTGATACTGGCCATTAACCTGGGTTCTTATTCTTAGTTTTTCATCTATTTTAATATCTTGGTACTTGCCAGCAGTTAACTCATTTGCAATATTAGATGCTAGCGTATTTAGCTTAACTCCAAAGGTATCATGAATTCCTATGGCTAGTTCTTCAATTGTAGTTCTAGCTAGATTAATACTAGCTAGTTCTAACTCATAATCCTCTTTCTTTTTAAGAAGTTCTTCATACCTTTCCTTATTATCTATAAGGTCTTCTACCCTTCTATCAAGTAACTCTATCTCCCATTTTAACCTTTCTTTTTGTACAGATAGGTCTATAAGTCTAGGCTTTATCTTCTCTTCATAATGGTTTAACTTATATATTTCCTCTGTAATATATTCGTCTAATATTCCTATTATCTCGTCATTAAGCTCGAGATTATCACGAACATCCTGTGGAAATATATAGCTAAATATCCTAATGTAATTAAGAATTTCTTCCTTAAGGGTTTTTATTTTTTCCTCTAAAAGGGCTAGCTCATCTACTAGTCCTTGGAGTTCTTTATTTAGTTGACTAAGGAGCACTTGCCTTTTAAGAGCTTCCTCATATAGAACTTTAAGTTCAGTCTCTGACCTTACATTATACTTTTCTAGGGTAAATAATATTTTTTTTTTACAGTTTCTAGTTCCTTATCCAAATAACCATATTCCATCTCAAAGGCAGCCTTCTTATTATTGGTTATTAGACTTAATACTGTAAATATTATAAGGCCTATAATAGTTAAAGAAATACCTGCCCTAAATAATAAGTCGCTACTATTATATGAAACAAGACTCGTAATAAGCCCTATAACAAAAAACGGACTTGTTATGTTTAAGTTGCGTTTCTTGGCTAATGCTATCTCATCTTCTTTGTGGCTTTTATACTCATACTTTTCCCTTGCAAGTTGGTTATATTGCTCCTTGTTTTTAGTGATACTTTCCATATCATCCTTAAGCTCTGCTAAGCTTTGCTTATTCTTACGATTAGGATCTCTTGAATCATCACTTATTCTCTCAACTTGACTTTTAACCCCTTCAATCTTACCTTCTAGCTGGACCTTATGGTTGTTTCTATCTAAAAAGTAGCTATACTTAGTCTTTATAACTGGCAGTCTCATAAATTGTCTATGTAACTCTTCTTGGGCAAGGTATTTGCTAGCAATAAGATTGTTTTTTTCCATCATAAGCTTTTCTTCTTGGGCTTGTATATCAGATAATTGCCTAGTTAAGTCCTTAATACTCTCTTCTGCAGACTCTCCTTGTGCTATCTTATCTTGTAGATAGTCTATTTCTTGTTTAAGAGACTTTAAATCGTACTCCTTATACTTTTCATTAAGGTATTCTAAAGCCTTCTTTACGTCAATCTCTTGGCTTCTAGCCATAGTTAAGTTAGCAATATGGTTTTGGACCAAATAGGCAAGTTCTGCCTCTGTCTTAGCCGATAGCTGACCTATACTAATTGTTCCTTCGTAGCCGGCCTTTGTTAACCCACCAAATAATTCTTGAAGTTCTTCACTAGAACTGCCCATTTCACGCCCTGTATTTACATGGGTAAGCACTGTATCTTTGGAGTTTTTACTAAAGTTCCTATAAATATGATATTTATTGTCATTTACTTCAAACTCCAAACTTCCATCATAAGAACCTGGCCTGTCCCAAGGTTGATATTTATCATACATATCATTAGGACCAGGACGACCTCTGGACTTTTCATTGCCAAATAACATACCATTAACAAATGAATGTACTGTTGATTTACCAGCTTCATTTTCGCCATGAATAAGGTTTAAGCCAGGAGATAATTCAATTTTCTTATTATGAAATAAACCAAAATTACTGATGTTTAGATTTGTTAGTCTCATTGTATTACCTCCCTTTTAAAAACTTACTGCTTTCCATACAATAAAGCCTCAATTCCATAATATAATGCCTTAGTTTTAATATTATTATCTTCATCTTCTTCATTAATACTTGATATAAAGCTACCAATAATATTATCTTCATTTTGCCTATACAATTGGTCAAAGTCATAATTAGCAATGGTAGTATCCTTTATATCTATAACATTAGCAAGCCCTGATAAATTATCTAAATCAAACTTAATTTCTGGGTCCTTATAACCACATAAAGTAATAATAAATATATTCTTATCAGAGTATTTAGATAGGGCTTCTCTTGTTATATCGACTAATTCTCCATTAGTTGTAGAGTCATCTATCTCAATTTCAACATTAATATACTCTCTCTTAGAGTGACTTACAAAATCAAATGTTATATCCGACTCTACATCAGAAGAACCCTTATTAATCTCACCTATAATATATCCACGTTTACCAATGTCGTTCTTATCTGTAGGTTCAATTGAGCCTGCGTAGGCTATGCGGCTAGATAACTTCTGTGGTTTATGTATATGGCCTAGAGCTATATAATCAAACCCCTTACTCTCTAAGACCCTAATATCAAAAGGTAGGTTAGTTGGGGTCCCACCGTGGGCTAATAATATATTAATTCTATCCCTGTCCCTAAGTTTAATATCATGCAAAATAGGGTCCTTAATCTCCCTTTGGTGGTAACTAAAGCCATAAACTTCAGTATTAATATCATCAAAATATATACTATCTATATTATCCTTAATTAGCATATGAACATGGGAATGCCAAGGAAAATTAAGATAGTTTGACCTTGGACTTATATAATCATGGTTGCCAGCAATTATAACAACCTTAGTATTTTTTAACTTACTAAAGACATAATTAACTTCCTTTAACTCTCTAACCAAGGGTTGTTTGTGAAAAAAGTCTCCTGCTATTAACAACAAGTCAACCTCTTGTCTATTGCAAATATTATTTATATCACGAAATCCATTCCAAATTTCCTTATGCCTTTCTTCACTCCATGGATAAGTAGCATCAGGCTTCATGCCAAGATGAACATCGCCTAAATGAATAAACTTCATGCTTTCCCTCCAGTTAAGGCACCTACTAGTCTTAAGCCCTACAAGGTGCTTTACAAAAGACTTTATTTACCTAATATTACTTATTCTATCACATATAAAGAATGCTTACAATAAAAAGAAATCCCTAGCAAGACCTGATAGGCCCTGGTAGGGATACTTAAACCTTTTTGAATTTATATAAATTTATATAAAGTTAATTACTTGTCTTAAAAATATAATTCTTATTCTTTTCTAAAGCAAATAATAATATCATTCCTAATATACCTATTGAAACTACTTCTCCTAGACCTACTGTCAGCATCATTAAAGGAATAGGTGTAGCTTCAGCATATGCAATTTTAAGAACCCAAGGTACAACAATTGCATTGGCCATGATAGGTGGAATTGGAACTAAGAATTTATTATGGCGTAACTTATAAGAACCAATCGCTCCTACTAGGGTAGCAAGGGTTCCAAAAACCACATCTAGTGGGTCTGCTCCCATAAGTAAATTACTTAAAAAGCATCCAATAGTAACACCTGGAATAGCTGCTGGTGTAAAAAACGGTAAAACCGTTAAGATTTCTGCGATCCTTATTTGAACTGGACCAAAACTTATGGGGCTAAAAATATAAACTAAAGCCACATAAATTGCTGCAATAATAGCAGACTGAGTAATAAATAATGTTTTGTTTTCTTTCATTTTTTTCTCCCTGTAGTTTTTTTTATTGTGTGGAAGGTTTCGAACACACAGCAGCTATTATATCTTAACGGTACCTTTTTGTAAAGAATGATATTTACCATAAACAAAACTGCTATAGGATAGTTGACTTGAACTAGCCCATAGCAGTTATTTTAATAATTATAGGTCACAGTGGTTTACTGTTCTTGGGAATGGAATAACATCACGAATATTGCTGATACCAGTTAGGTACATTACACAACGTTCGAAACCAAGTCCAAATCCAGCATGTCTTACAGAACCATATTTTCTTAAGTCTAAATAGAATTGATAATCTTCTAGCTTAAATCCAAGCTCATTCATTCTATCTAGTAACTTATCATAGTCATCCTCTCTTTGGCTACCACCGATAATTTCACCAATTCCAGGAACTAGTAAGTCCATTGCTGCAACTGTTTTGTTATCATCATTAAGCTTCATATAGAAAGCTTTAATATCCTTTGGATAATCTGTTACAAAAACTGGTTTCTTAAACACTTCTTCAGTCAAGTATCTCTCATGTTCAGTCTGAAGGTCTACTCCCCAGCTTACTTTATAATTAAATCTATCATTTTGCTTTTCTAAAATCTCTACTGCATCAGTATAGGTTATAGTTGCAAACTCAGAGTTCATAACATTCTCTAATCTTGCAATTAAGCCCTTATCAATAAACTTATTAAAGAACTCCATCTCTTCAGGTGCATTCTCTAATACATATCTTATAATATACTTCATCATATCTTCTGCTAACTTCATGTTATCTTCTAAGTCAGCAAATGCTATCTCAGGTTCAATCATCCAAAATTCAGCTGCATGACGTGTTGTATTGGAGTTTTCTGCACGGAAGGTTGGTCCAAAAGTATAAATGTTACGGAATGCAAGAGCATAAGCTTCACCGTTAAGCTGCCCACTAACTGTTAAGTTAACATTCTTACCAAAGAAATCTTGTGAGTAGTCAACACTTCCATCATCATTCTTAGGTACATTATTAAGGTCAAGAGTAGTTACATGAAACATTTCTCCAGCACCTTCAGCATCACTAGCTGTAATAATTGGAGTGTGTACATAAACGAAATCTCTTTCTTGGAAAAACTTATGGATTGCATAAGATATTAAGGACCTAACACGAAATACTGCTTGGAAAGTATTTGTCCTAGGACGTAGATGAGTTATACCTCTTAAAAACTCTAAAGTATGTCTCTTCTTTTGTAGTGGATATTCTGATGTAGACTTACCCTCAACTTCTATACTAGTTGCCTGGATTTCAAAAGGTTGCTTTGCTTCTGGTGTAGCAACTAATTCACCTTCAATAATAAGTGATGAACCCACATTTAACTTTGAAATAGTTGCAAAGTTTTCTAAATTATCATGATATACAATTTGTAAGGTATCAAAATAAGTTCCGTCACTTAATACAATAAATCCAAAGGTTTTTGAGTCTCTAATACTTCTAACCCAACCTCCAACCTTTATTACCTTTCCAATGTATTCATCTCTATTTTTGAATAATTCACGAATAGTTATTAATTGTTCCATATCTCTTAACTCCTTATCTTAGAATGTCTTTATCCTTTACCCTAAACTATTAAATAAGTATACCATATCATACAATGATTACAACTATAAA
>JAAYRG010000149.1 GCA_012518885.1 Clostridiales bacterium
TTAAGACAAGAAAGAAACAAAAACAATCTAACAAGTATATTGTTAGAACTAGAAAAGGTAAGAGTACCAAGTAATTAAGGAGGTAAAATAGATGGCTCGTTCACTAAAAAAAGGACCATTTGCAGACCAATCTTTATTAAAGAAAATAGATAAGTTAAATGAATCCGGTGATAAGACAGTAATCAAAACCTGGTCACGTCGTTCCACTATTTTCCCTAAGATGGTAGGTCATACAATAGCAGTTCATGATGGTAAAAGACATGTGCCTGTTTATATAACAGAAGACATGGTAGGCCACAAGCTAGGCGAATTTGTAATGACAAGAACATTTAGGGGACATAAAAAAACTGAGACTAGATCAGGAATGTAACTTAGGTATTTTGAAAGGAGGTTTCATCCATGGCAAAAGGACATAGAAGCCAGATAAAAAGGGAAAGAAACGAAAGAACTAAAGATACTAGACCATCTGCAACCCTTTCATATGCAAGAATATCTTCTCGTAAAGCAGGATTTGTTTTAGATGCAATTCGTGGTAAGGACGTTAATACAGCAATAGGTATTTTAACTTATAATCCAAGATATGCGTCTTCAGTAATTTTAAAATTACTTAAATCAGCTGTTGCTAACGCAGAAAATAACAATGGAATGAATGCAGATAATTTATTTATAGAAGAGTGCTACGCTAACCAAGCACCTACAATGAAACGTATAAGACCAAGAGCTCAAGGTAGAGCATACAGAATCTTAAAGAGAATGAGTCACATTACAATTGTACTCAATGAGAGATAGGAGGCGAAAGAGGCAATATGGGACAAAAAGTTAATCCACACGGATTAAGAGTCGGTATTATTAATGACTGGGACTCTAGATGGTACGCAGAAGCTGATTTTGCAGACAATTTAGTAGAAGACTACGAAATTAGAACATATATTAAAAATAAATTATATGCTGCAGATATCTCAAAGATTGAAATCGAAAGAGCTTCTGAAAGACTAAAAATTATCATCTGGACCGGTAAGCCAGGTATGGTTATCGGTAAAGGTGGTTCAGAAATTGAAGGCCTTAAAAAAGAATTAAGTAAATTTACAGATAAAAGATTAATGGTTGATGTTAAAGAAGTAAGAAAACCTGACACTGATGCACAATTAGTGGCAGAAAATATTGCTCGTCAATTAGAAAACCGTGTTTCATTTAGAAGAGCAATGAAATCAACTATGCAAAGAACACTTAGAGCAGGTGCAAAAGGAATTAAGACTTCTGTATCAGGACGTGTTGGTGGAGCTGAAATGGCTCGTACAGAGCACTATAGCGAAGGTTCAATTCCACTACAAACATTACGTGCTAATATTGATTATGGATTTGCAGAAGCTAATACTACCTATGGTAAACTTGGTGTTAAAGTTTGGATATACCATGGTGAAGTACTTCCTACTAAAGGACAAAAGGAAGGGAGCGATAAATAATGTTAATGCCTAAAAGAGTAAAATACCGTAAACAATTCCGTGGGACTATGAGAGGTAAAGCTCAAAGAGGTAACACTATTTCATACGGTGAATATGGACTTGTAGCTCTAGAGCCAGGTTGGATTAAATCAAACCAAATTGAGGCAGCCCGTGTTGCTATGACTCGTTATACTAGACGTGGTGGTAAAGTTTGGATTAAAATATTCCCTGACAAACCAGTTACTGCTAAGCCAGCAGAAACTCGTATGGGTTCAGGTAAAGGTGCATTAGAATACTGGGTATCTGTAGTTAAGCCTGGACGTGTAATGTTTGAAATTGCAGGTATACCAGAAGAAACTGCAAGAGAAGCATTACGTCTTGCTAGTCATAAATTGCCGGTAAAATGTAAAATCGTATCTCGTGCAGAATTAGAAGGAGGTGCGGGCAGTGAAAACAAGTAAATTCGTAGAAGAGTTAAAAAACAAATCATTAGTTGAGTTAAACGAAGAATTAGTAGCTGCTAAGAAGGAACTATTTAACTTAAGGTTCCAAAACGCGACAAACCAGTTAGATAACACTAGTAGAATTAAAGAAGTTAGAAGAAACATTGCTAGAATTAATACAATTATTACTCAAAAGCAAAAGACTTCTAATTAATCTCGGGTAGATTTAATTTAAGGAAAGGAGTACTGGTTGTGGAAAGAAATTTAAGAAAAGTTCGTACCGGTAAAGTTGTTAGTGACAAGATGGATAAAACAATCGTTGTTGCTATTCAAGACAAGGTAAGACATCCATTATACAAGAAGATCATAAATAGAACTTCTAAAGTAAAAGTACATGATGAGAATAACGAATGCCGTATTGGTGATAGAGTAAGAATTATGGAAACAAGACCTTTGTCAAAAGATAAAAGATGGAGACTTATCCAGGTCATCGAAAAGGCGAAATAGTTTAAGCTGAAAGGAGCAAAGGCATGATACAACAAGAATCAAGATTAAAAGTTGCTGATAATACTGGTGCCAAAGAATTGCTTTGCATTCGTGTACTAGGCGGTTCTGGAAGAAAGTATGCCAACATTGGTGACGTGATTGTTGCTTCCGTTAAAGATGCAACACCAGGCGGAGTTGTTAAAAAAGGCGACGTTGTAAAAGCTGTAATTGTTCGCAGTAAAAAAGGAGCACGTCGTAAAGACGGTTCTTACATTAAATTTGACGAAAATGCTGCGGTTATTATAAAGGACGACAAAAACCCAAGAGGTACACGTATATTTGGGCCGGTAGCAAGAGAATTAAGAGAGAAAGAATACATGAAGATTGTTTCACTCGCACCAGAAGTATTGTAGGGAGGTGTCTTATGGCAACTGCAAAGATTAAGAAGGGCGATACAGTAAGAGTTATCGCTGGTAAAGATAAAGGAAAAGAAGGAAAAGTATTAGCAGTTAAAGACGGTAAAGTTATCGTTGAAAATGTTAATATGATTACAAAGCATGAAAAACCAAGCCAAGCTAACCCAAATGGTGGTATTATTCATAAAGAGGCACCAATTGATAGCTCAAACGTAATGTACTTACACAAAGGCAAGGTTACTAGAATAGGATTTACAACTGTTGATGGAAAAAATGGACCAAAAAAAGTGCGTGTTGCAAAATCCACTGGTGAAGTAATTGACTAATTTCTAAGGAAGGAGGTCTAATCTATGAACAGACTACAAGAAGTATACAAAAATGAAATCATTCCAAGTATGATGAAAAAATTCGAATATAAAAACGAGTTACAAGTGCCTAAATTTGATAAAATTGTTATCAACATGGGCGTTGGTGAAGCAAAAGAAAACGCTAAAGTATTAGATTCTGCTGTTAAAGACCTTGAAATTATTTCAGGCCAAAAACCAGTGATCACTAAGGCAAAAAAATCAGTTGCTAACTTCAAATTAAGAGAAGGAATGCCAATTGGTTGTAAAGTAACATTACGTGGCGAGAGAATGTACGATTTCTTAGATCGTTTAATTAACTTAGCTTTACCACGTGTTCGTGACTTTAGAGGTGTAAACCCAGATGCATTTGATGGTAGAGGAAATTATGCACTAGGTATTAAAGAACAACTGATTTTCCCAGAAATTGACTATGATAAAGTTGATAAAGTAAGAGGCATGGATATAATTATCGTAACGACTGCTAATACAGATGAAGAAGCACGTGAATTATTAACATTATTTGGAATGCCATTTCGCAAATAGTTAGGAGGAAAATCCATGGCAAAAAAGTCTTTAAAAGTAAAGCAACAAAGAGAAGCTAAATTTTCAACTAGAGAATACAATCGTTGCAGAATATGTGGACGTCCACATGCTTATCTTAGAAAATACGGAGTATGTAGAATATGCTTCCGTGAATTAGCATATAAAGGCCAAATACCAGGTGTTAAGAAGGCTAGCTGGTAAAATAGGAAGGAGGCAAATGAAATGACAATGAGCGATCCTATCGCAGATATGCTTACAAGAATCCGTAATGCAAATGCTGCAAAGCATGATACTGTTGATATACCTGCTTCTAAGATGAAGGTAGCAATTGCTGACATTCTTTTAAAAGAAGGTTATATTACAAACTATACAATAGAAGAAATCGATGGATTTAAATCTATACACATTACATTAAAATATGGAAAAGATAAAAACGAAAAAGTTCTTACTGGATTAAAGAGAATCTCTAAACCAGGACTACGTGTTTATGCATCAGTAGAAGAGCTTCCTAGAGTTTTAGGTGGCCTTGGTGTAGCTATTATTTCCACAAACAAAGGTGTAATATCTGATAAAGAAGCTAGAAAATTAAACATTGGTGGAGAAGTACTTGCCTTTGTATGGTAAGGACTAATCTACTTAAATCAAATTAGGAGGTGCGGGCATGTCACGTATTGGAAAAATGCCTATCGCTGTACCTGCAGACGTTACTGTAGATATAGCAGAAAATAATAAAGTGACTGTAAAAGGTCCAAAAGGAACTCTTGAGAGAGTCTTAGCTCCACAATTAACTATCAAAATGGAAGATGGTAACATAGTGGTAGAAAGACCAAACGATCTTAAGAAAAATAAATCTTTACATGGTCTTACAAGAACACTAATCGCTAACATGATTGAAGGTGTAACTAAAGGCTATGAAAAGGTTCTTGAAATAAATGGTGTTGGTTATAGAGCAGCAAAACAAGGAAAGAGTCTAAACCTAACATTAGGATATTCTCACCCAGTAGTGTTAGAAGATCCAGAAGGTGTTGAAACAGTAGTTGAAGGAAACAACAAAATTATTGTTAGAGGTATCGACAAAGAAAAAGTTGGTCAACATGCTGCTGAAATCAGAGATAAGAGAAGACCTGAACCATACAAAGGTAAAGGTATTAAATACGCTGATGAAGTTATTAGACGTAAAGCCGGTAAGACTGGTAAGGCATAATAGGAGGTGTGAAAGGTAATGGTTAATAAAAAGTCTAGAAGTGAAGTTAGAAAAAATAAACACAGAAAATTACGTAAACGTTTCACAGGTACTCCTGAAAGACCACGTTTAGCTGTATTTAGAAGTAACAAGCATATCTATGCTCAGATTATTGATGATACAGTAGGAAACACTCTAGTATCAGCTTCTACTACTCAAAAAGATGTTCAAAGTCAATTAGAGCATACAAACGATGTAGAAGCAGCTTCATATGTTGGAACTGTAATAGCTAAGAAAGCTTTAGAAAAAGGCATTAAAACTGTTGTCTTTGATAGAGGTGGCTATATATATGCTGGTAAAGTAAAGGCATTAGCAGATGCAGCTAGAGAAGCTGGTCTAGAATTCTAACAAGGAGGAGCAAACATGAAACGAACAATGATTGATTCTAGTCAATTAGAATTAGAAGATAAAGTAGTATCGATCAAACGTGTTACTAAAGTTGTTAAAGGTGGACGTAACTTTAAATTCACAGCTTTAGTAGTAGTTGGCGATAAAAATGGGCATGTTGGTGTTGGACTTGGTAAAGCATCTGAAATTCCTGAAGCAATCAGAAAAGGAAAAGAAGCTGCAGCTAAGAACCTCATCAAAGTACCACTTGATGTGAACAACAGTGTTCCACACGATATAAATGGTAGATATGGTGGTGCAGACGTATTATTAAAACGTTCTCCTGAAGGTACTGGAGTTATCGCTGGAGGTCCTGCACGTAACGTTCTAGAAATCGCTGGATTTAAAAATATCCGTGCGAAATCTCTTGGCTCAAACAACAAACAAAACGTTGTACTAGCAACTATCGAAGGATTAAAGAAACTTAGAACTCCTGAAGAAGTAGCTAGACTTCGTGGTATATCTGTTGAAGAGCTATTAGGTTAGGAGGAACCAAAATGGCAGAAAGAGTAAAAATAACTTTAGTAAAATCTACAATAGGAGCAAATGCTAAGCACAAAAAAATAGTTGAATCACTTGGACTTCGTAAATTAAACAGGTCTATTGAGTTACCTAATAATGATGCGACAAAGGGTGTTATTGCTCAAATTAAGCATTTAGTGAAAGTAGAAGAGATATAATAATAAGGAGGTGTTAACCTTGAAATTATCAGAATTAAAACCAGCAGAAGGTTCTAGAAAAGACAGATTTAGAAAAGGCCGCGGACATGCTTCTGGAAACGGAAAAACCGCAGGTAAAGGTCACAAGGGACAAAAGGCACGTTCAGGTCGTCCAAGAGTTGGATTTGAAGGTGGCCAGACTCCTTTATTCGTAAGAATACCTAAACGAGGCTTTACTAATAGAAACTCAAAAGACATAGTTGGTGTAAACGTTGAACTTCTAAATAGATTTGAAGATGGTGACGTTGTTACAATAGAATCACTACAAGAGAAAGGTATTATTAGCAACCCAAGAGATGGAGTTAAAATTCTTGGACATGGAGAACTTACCAAGAAGCTTGATGTTAAAGTAAATGCATATAGTAAGAGTGCAGTTGAAAAGATACAAGCCCTTGGTGGAAGTGCTGAGGTGATTTAGGGTATGCTAAAGACACTCCGAAATGCTTTCAAGATAAAAGATATACGAAATAAAATATGTTTTACTTTTATAGCATTACTGATAGTAAGACTTGGTTCTCAACTTCCTGTACCAGGAATTAACAGAGCATACTTTCAACAATGGCTAGGATTACAAACATCTTTTGGATTTTTTGATACTTTAACAGGTGGTTCATTCTCACAAATGTCAATATTTGCGTTAAATATAACCCCTTATATTACATCCTCAATCATTATGCAACTTCTTACAATTGCAATTCCTAAACTAGAGGAAATGCAAAAAGAAGGTGAGGATGGTAGAAATAAGATTCAAAGATATACTAGATATCTAGCAGTTGCATTGGCGCTAGTTGAATCATTAGCATTCGCTATTGGTTTTGGAAGATCAGGCTTACTTGATGACGGTTTAAACTTTGCCAGCGTAGCTATAATTACTGCATCATTTACTGCAGGTACAGCTTTCCTTATGTGGTTTGGTGAACAAATCACAGAAAGAGGCGTTGGTAATGGTATTTCTATAATACTATTAATTAACATAGTTTCTGGAATGCCAGGGGATTTTAGAAGATTGTATGAACAATTTGTATCCGGAGCATCTAGTATAATAAATGCCATAATTGCAGTGATTGTAATTATAGGTATTGTTGTGGGTATGACTATTTTCATTGTTCTACTTCAAGAAGGACAAAGAAAGATACCTGTTCAACATACTAAGAAGGTACAAGGAAGAAAAATGATTGGTGGTCAATCTTCACATATTCCTTTAAAAGTTAACACTGCAGGAGTTATCCCTGTAATTTTTGCCAGCTCTATATTACAATTCCCTATAGTAATTGCTTCATTCTTTGGAGTTGAAGGAAGTCGTAGTGGTGGAGTTGGTCAAAAGGTTCTTTATTTGTTAAATCAAAACAATTGGATGGACTTTTCAGGATTAGATGAGTTTAAATATTCACTAGGCTTGTTAATATATATTGCAATGATTTTATTCTTTGCATATTTTTATACAACTATAACATTCAATCCTCTAGAAATAGCAAATAATATAAAAAAACAAGGTGGCTTCATTCCTGGTATTAGACCTGGAAAGCCAACATCAGATTATTTAGCAAGTGTGCTAAATAAGATAGTGTTTATAGGCGCTATAGCCTTAACCTTTATAGCCGTTGTTCCTATATTCTTCTCTGGAGCTTTCGGAGCATATGTTTCTTTTGGAGGAACTTCATTAATAATTGTAGTTGGGGTTGTACTAGAAACCTTGAAGCAAATCGAATCTCAAATGTTGGTTCGCCACTATAAAGGATTCTTAAGTGACTAACAAGTGGATATAGAGGCGGGGCAAGGCCCCGCCATTTGTGGATTATAATATTTATGTTTTAATATGTTTTAAAAAGGCGAGTAAAAATTTAGATCTGCATAATTTGCAATTAGTTTGTATTTTAGTGGGTTGAAAATTATCAGGAGGCAGTTTATGAAAATTATACTATTAGGGGGACCAGGAGCAGGTAAGGGTACACAAGCAAAGTTACTTAAAGAACATTATAATGTGCCACATATCTCAACAGGAGATATTTTAAGGGCAAATATAAAGCAAAATACTGAACTTGGAATAGAAGCAAAAAATTACATTGACCAAGGATTATTAGTTCCGGATGAATTAGTGGTCCACTTGATAGAAAACAGAATAACTGAGGATGACTGCAAAAAAGGATATATACTTGATGGTTTTCCAAGGACTATTCCCCAAGCAGAGGCCTTAGATAAAGTACTTGAATCCATTAATGACCAAATAGATATAGTACTTAATATTGAAGTTTCAGATGATAGTATAGTAAAAAGAATGTCAGGTAGAAGAGCATGTCTTAAGTGCGGTGCTACCTATCACATAGACAATAACCCACCTAAAGTAGAAGGGATATGTGATGTCTGCGGTACTGAACTAGTTTTAAGAGATGATGATAAACCTGAGACTGTAGCTAACCGTTTAAGAGTCTACCATGAAGAAACCAAACCATTAATAGACTATTACACAAATAAAAATATGCTAGTTACTATTGATGGCTCAAGACCAATAGATGATGTTACTCATGATATAATTAGTAGTATTGAAAGAGGGCTTAATTAATGGCTGTTACAATAAAATCAGATAGAGAAATTGAACTAATGCGAGAAGCAGGTAAAATTCTTGCAGAGGTTCATTTACAATTAAAAGAATTTATAAAACCAGGCATATCTACTTACGAGATAAATGAAAAGGCAGATAAGCTAATACGTAGCTACGGTTGTATTCCTTCGTTTCTTGGATATCAAGGCTTTCCAGCCTCAGTTTGTGTCTCTGTAAATGAAGAAGTTGTACATGGTATCCCTAGTAAAGATAGAATCTTACTAGAGGGTGACATAGTTAGTATTGATGCAGGCCTTATATATAAAGACTACCATTCTGATGCCGCTAGAACTTGGCCTGTAGGTGAAGTTAGCGAAGATGCTAAAAAGATTATCGAAGTAACCGAACAAAGTTTCTTCGAGGGTATTAAACTTGCAAGAAGTGGTAATCATTTACATGAGATAAGTGCTGCTATTCAAGAATACGTAGAATCCCATGGTTTATCAGTAGTAAGAGACCTAGTGGGTCATGGTATTGGAAGGCAAATGCATGAGTCACCCCAAATTCCTAACTTCAAACAACGCAATAGAGGTATTAGGCTACATCCAGGTATGACTTTGGCTATAGAGCCTATGGTTAATTTTGGTAGATACGATGTATCATGGTTGGATGATGACTGGACAGTAGTAAGTAGAGATGGGTCTTTGTCAGCCCATTACGAAAACACTATACTGATAACAGAAGGTGAGCCTGAAATACTTTCACTATAAGTAAAGGACTTGTTATATGATGAAAGATGAATTTGGATTAATTGTAAAATCTCTTGCAGGTCGAGATTGTAATCAGTTTTATGTTTTGATTGACACCGACGAAAGGTATGTTTATCTAGTAGACGGGAAGTCAAGGACATTAGATAAGCCAAAGAAAAAGAACCGTAAACATGTACAGTTTACTAAGACTAGAATATTTGACAATGAATATACCAAAGACATGTATACACACGTAACAAATGAGTTTATTAAAAGGAAACTAAAAGAATATAGAAAAGATATGTAACTATTAATTATACTAGTAATTAATTGACACTAATTGAATGACCAAGCTAGCAAATTTAATTTGTTTTCTATATATTAAGAATTGCTATTAAAAACGGAGGTGAAAATATGTCAAAGGCAGATGTTATAGAAATTGAAGGTACAGTTATTGATAAGTTACCAAATGCAATGTTTAAAGTTGAACTAGAAAACGGCCATGTAGTTCTTGCCCACATTAGTGGTAAGCTAAGAATGAACTACATTAAAATTGTTCCTGGTGATAAGGTAACCTTAGAACTATCCCCTTATGATTTATCTAAAGGAAGAATTGTATGGCGTGACAAGTAATTTCACACAGTTTTGATATTGGCATTTCTTATTAAAGGCACAAAGTAAAGAAAAGTAATAATAACATATAAATCAAAGATTTAGAGTTTACTTTTATGAAACATTTTTATTCTAAAAGTCAGTCTATAGTTTAAAATATGCTATTTCAAAAGGGTAAATAAATGAATTATTTACTTGATTTTAGCATATCTAGGTGATATAATATAAGACGGACTTTTTTTGAAAGGAGAGAATTACTGTGAAAGTAAGATCATCAGTAAAACCTATGTGTGAAAAGTGCAAAGTAATCAGAAGAAAGGGTAGGGTTATGGTTATTTGTGAAAACCCTAAACATAAACAAAGACAAGGCTAATTAACCAAATGGGAA
>JAAYRG010000014.1 GCA_012518885.1 Clostridiales bacterium
AAAGTAGCAACTGTTATGGGTCGTTACTATGTAATGGATCGTGATAATAGATGGGAAAGAGTTGAAAAGGCTTATCGTGCCATGGTTTATGGAGAAGGAGAAACTGCTAAAGATGGAGTTACAGCTATAAGCAGTTCTTACGAAAAAGAAGTATATGATGAGTTTGTAATGCCCACAGTTGTTACAGAAGATGATAAGCCAGTAGCAAGAGTAAGCGAAAATGATTCAATGATTTTCTTTAACTTTAGGCCAGACAGGGCAAGACAAATAACAAGAGCATTCTGTGATAATGATTTTGATAGGTTTGAAAGACCAAACAATAGAAGGGTTCCTGTAACCTATGTATGTTTTACAGACTATGATGAAACAATTGAGAACAAGCTAGTTGCATTCAATAAGTTTTCAATTGATAATACATTTGGGCAATTCCTTGCAAAGAACAACAAGACTCAACTAAGACTTGCTGAGACAGAAAAGTATGCCCATGTAACCTTCTTCTTTAATGGTGGAGTTGAAGAACCTAATGAAGGAGAAGAAAGAATCCTAATTAATTCACCAAAGGTTGCAACTTATGACCTTCAACCAGAGATGAGTGCTTTTGCTGTAGCTGACCAATTAGTAGAAGCTATCAAATCTAAAAAGTATGATGTTATAATTGTTAACTTTGCAAATCCAGATATGGTTGGCCATACTGGAATTGAAGATGCAGTAATTAAAGCTGTTGAAGCAGTTGACCAGTCAGTAGGAAGAGCATATGAAGCCTTATTATCAGTAGGCGGTCAAATGTTCCTATGTGCAGACCATGGTAATGCTGAACAGTTAGTAGATTATGAAACAGGAACTCCATTTACTGCTCATACAACTAATCCAGTGCCATTTATCTTAATTAATTATGACAAGAACTATACACTTAAAGAAGGTGGCAAGTTAGCTGATATAGTTCCTACTCTAATTGAAATGATGGGTATGGAAAAACCTGCAGAAATGACAGGTGAATCATTACTAAAGAGAATAAACTAGTTGAATAAAAGTTTATAGTGTGGTAACATTACCACCATGGAAATAATGTGGTCCTAGGAGGTGCGACTTAAGAATGTTAAAAACAATAGTTACAATAATCTATTTACTAATCTGTCTTGCAATAGTTGTATTAGTATTAATGCAAGAAGGTAAATCAGGTTTATCAAGCTCAATTGGTGGGGGAACTGCTAATTCTTATTGGGGCAGGAACAAAGACCGCTCAATCGAAGGCTCAATTCCTAAATTAACAGGAATTCTTGCTGGTGTTTACGTTGTACTATCTATAGTACTTAATATTTTATAAGAAGTTAAGAACAACTCTGTAATAGAGGAGTATTATCAATGGATAAGACACCTCTTTTGCAGAGTTGTTTTTCTTAAAGGGTTTTTAAATACTCTTAACTACCATTTAGGAGACATTAATTTAGTTAAACAAGTATCTAGTATATCTTGTATATGAAAATTATGGATGATTGAGAAAGTAAAGTATGCTATAATGATTTAATGGCTAAGTAATTTAAAATATGTTATTCAGGGTATAATAATCCATATAACATAAAATAACAAGGTAAGTGTTTCAGGAATTATATTAGCAAATTCCAAACTGGAGGTACCATGGATAAGATTTTATTAGATGAGAGAAAAAAGATGTTACTTGATTTAATGGGAGATAAGGACTACGTTCCTATGAAACTTAAGGAACTGTGTGCTATACTTGATATTCCAAGAAAAGACAAGTATGAACTTAGAATGGTATTAGAAGAACTTCGAGCAGAAGGCAAAATTACTATAGATAATGCTGGAAGGTACAGTATATCCAAAGACAATATCAAGGAAGGTGTTTTTTCTGGTACTCAAAGGGGATATGGTTTTGTGATTATTGAAGGCGAGGACGATGATATCTTTATTTCGGAAGATTATCTCGGCGGTGCCCTTCATGGTGATAGGGTTTTAGTTAGTATAAGTGACATTAGCTCAGGAAAGAGAAAAGAAGGAGAAATAATACGAATTCTTGAAAGAGCCAATAAGGTTGTTGTTGGAACCTATCAAAAGTCCAATAATTTCGGATTTGTAGTTACAGATAATAAGAAGTTTAACAAGGATATTTATATAGCAAAAGGCCATGATATGGGGGCTGTTAACGGCCATAAGGTGGTAGTTGAAATTGACGATTATGGTGGCAAGGGTAACAATCCTGAAGGAAGGGTAATTGAGATTTTAGGTCATATTAATGACCCTGGGGTAGATATTATGTCAGTTATAAGGGACAACAAGCTACCTGTTGAATTCCCTGATGAAGTAATGAGAAGCTTAGATAATATACCAAGCGAAGTAAGTGATAGTGAAAAAGAGGGCAGAAAAGATTTGCGCCATTTGACAACTGTTACAATAGATGGCGAAGATGCCAAAGACTTAGACGATGCAATTACCATAACCAAGGATAACAATATTTATCATCTAGGTGTCCACATAGCTGATGTTAGCCACTACGTTAGGGAGAATTCACCCCTTGATAAGGAAGCGAAGAAAAGAGGAAATAGTGTCTACTTAGTAGACAGGGTAATTCCTATGTTACCTCATAAGCTTTCCAATGGAATTTGTTCCCTTAATGAAGGAACAGATAGGTTGGCTCTTTCTTGCCTAATAGATATAGATGAAAAGGGTCATGTAGTAAGTCATGAGATAGCACAAACCCTTATTTGTGTAGACAAGAGAATGACCTACACTAGTGTTAAGAAGATCCTAGAAGATGAGGACCAAGAAGAGATTACAAAGTATAAGGATTATGTTCCTATGTTTAAACTTATGGAAGAACTTGCTATGATCCTTAGAAAGGGAAGGCATGAAAGGGGCTCACTAGATTTTGATTTCCCTGAAAGCAAGATTATTGTTGATGAAAACGGGGTTCCTATTGCTGTAGAACCTTATGAACGTAATGTGGCAACCAAGATTATTGAAGAATTTATGCTTATAGCAAACGAAACTGTAGCAGAAGATTATTTCTGGCAAGAACTTCCCTTTATATATAGGACCCATGAAAAACCTGATCCTGAGAAAATAACTCAATTAGCAATTTTTATTAATAACTTTGGGTATTCAATTCATACTGGTAGGGGAGAAGTCCATCCAAAAGAAATTCAAAAATTATTAAATAATATAGATGATAAACCAGAAGAAGCAATAATAAGTAGGCTAACCCTTCGCTCATTAAAGAAGGCAAGGTATACTACCAATATTAGTGGTCACTTTGGGTTAGCGGCTAAGTATTATAGCCATTTTACTGCCCCAATAAGACGTTACTCTGACTTGCAAATCCATAGGATTATAAAAGAGAATCTACAAGGTAAACTAGATGATAAAAGAATAGAACACTATGAGAAGATTTTGGACGAAGTAGCTAATCATGTAAGTTTTACAGAAAGACGTGCAGACGAAGTAGAACGTGAAGTTGACAAGATGAAAAAGGTTGAATATATGAGCAAGTTCATCGGCCAAGAATTTGAAGGAGTAATATCAGGTCTAACTAGTTGGGGTATGTATGTGGAACTACCTAATACTGTAGAAGGTATGGTTCGCATCGAAGAGATTGAAGATGACTACTATTACTATGATGATGACAAGTATATACTTGTGGGCGAACATTCTGGAAAAACATTTAGTTTAGGAGAAAAGGTTAGAGTCTTACTAGTGGCGACAGATAAAATACAAAGAACTATAGACTTTAAAATTGTTGAAGATTAGTTTGTTAGTAACTTATTGTAGGTGGAGGATATTGATGTCAAAAGACAGTATTAAAATAATTGCAAAAAACAAAAAGGCAAGTCATGATTATTTTATAGAAGAAAGATATGAAGCTGGGATAGAACTAAGGGGAACTGAAGTAAAGTCCCTAAGAATGGGCAAATGTAGTATTAAAGAGGCTTTTGTACGTGTTATTAATGGTGAAGTGTTTATTATGAATATGAATATTAGCCCTTATGAAAAGGGTAATATTTTCAATACTGATCCAGTTAGGGTAAGAAAGCTATTACTTCATAAGGCAGAGATCAACAAGCTTATAGGTAAGGTGGCCCAGGAAGGTTATACTATAGTTCCCCTATCTATATACTTAAAGGGAAGTTTAGTAAAAGTTGAGATTGCCCTAGCTAAGGGTAAGAAATTATATGACAAACGCCAAGATATTGCTAAGAAGGACCAAAGACGTGCAACTGAAAGAGAGTTTAAAGTAAAGAACTTATACTAGTGCATTAAGATAGGGCTTAAGTTTAATTTTTTATTTACAAAAACAATAATTCTCTGATAGAATAGATATGTAGCATGTTCTTATTTATGTTTGCTAATAGAACAGGAGGAAGTTTATGTTTTTGATTGGAGAAACTACAGAAAAAGTTAAGAATGGTAAGGTGTCATTACCAAAAGAATATCACCTTAGAAGATATACTATATACGGAAAG
The DNA here is from genome assembly GCA_012518885.1 of Clostridiales bacterium. Lineage (GTDB taxonomy): Bacteria > Bacillota > Clostridia > Lachnospirales > Lachnospiraceae > JAAYRG01. Next base: position 4,476 of record JAAYRG010000014.1, read on the forward strand.
TGGAAAGGTAAGAATACATTATTTTTATCAGACTCAAAGAAAGCCCTAAATTTTGCTGCAGGGCGAGATACCTTAAGCTTTTTGGTTAAAGTAGATTCAGATGATAGAATAGAAGTACCAAAGGAATATGAAGATTGTAGAGTTGATATAAAGGGTCGAATATCTACTGTTGAGCTAACTTTTAAACTTGATTAAGAACGGAGGACGAGATGTTTGAAATAGGAGACTATATTATCTACGGTAACAATGGTGTTTGTAAGGTTGTAGATATTGGTCCTATTCAATTAGATAATAGTAAAAGTAGTAAATTATATTATACATTAGAACCCATTTTTGAAAACGGGAGTAAGGTATATACCCCCGTTGGTAACAAAAAAGTCTTAATGAGACCAGTTATTAGCGAAGAAGAGGCTATAGACTTAATTGATAGTATCCCAGATATTGAATATGATAGTGAATTAACTGGTAAAGAAAGAGAACAGAAGATGAAAGAATCTTTAAAATCAATTGATACTGAAGAGTGGATAAAGATTTTAAAGGCTTTATATCATACAAAAGAAGAGCGTCTAGCAGATGGAAAGTCTTTAACTAGCTCGGATGAAAAGTATTTGAAAGCAACCCAAGAGTGGTTATATGGAGAACTTTCAGTTTCTTTAGATAAATCTATTGAAGAAATAGAAGATTATGTATTAAATCGGATAATAGAATCTGAACTTGCGAATTAATATGAACTGCTATATATTAATATGATTATTGGACTTATAGCTTACTAGCAAAGATTAAAAAGATGCACTTAGTATCTTTTGACTTTGTTAGTGACGATTAAGTCCTTTTTTTG
>JAAYRG010000015.1 GCA_012518885.1 Clostridiales bacterium
CGGGTAATATGGTATTTGATTCTAATATAGTAAGTAGTTTCAAAAGGCACAAAAAGAAAAATATTGACTTTGACTTGTCTGATAGGGAACATGAAATGCTTGTTCTGGTTGCTGAAGGCCTAAGTAATAAAGAAATCGCAGAAAAGATGTATTTAAGCGAGGGTACAATTAGGAATTACATTTCTAATATGTTAGAAAAACTTGACCTGAGAGACAGGAGCCAACTTGCTATTTATTTTTATAAAACTGTGTATGAATATGAAGAGTAGAGGCTTTCACTTGTTATTATTTAGTTTTTTATTGATTCATGAACCATTTAATGATTTGCCATAAGCAAAAAGATGAGAAAAATAAAGGAGAAATTTATGAAAAAGAAATTATTAATACTATTATCAATAATCCTAGTAATAATAATCATTTTTATAATCAGAGGAAGTAAAAAGGCCCCTATTCCAGACCAAACTGGTTCTTGGTCTCATATTAATCAAAACATTGAAAGAGGCGAGTCATGGCAGCAAATTGTTGAAAATAGTGAATTTCAACTTGGCCAAAGGAAGGTTAGGGGATCATGGAATACACCAGAAGGTGAAGAAGAATATTATGAGGTTGAGTTTGGCACCTTTCCAAGTCTTGATGGTTCAACTGTTGCAGTCCCAATGGCTGTTGAATTTGCAAGACAACACTTAGGACTTTCTGATGAGGACGCTATTTCATTTACTAATTTTTCAACTACTCACCATGCTTATATGAATCTGATTAATAGAACTCCTAATCCCTCCAATATGATTAGGTCTACTACTACCTTTGTAGAAGAAGACCATCCAGTTGATTTAATTATAGTTACTGAACCTTCTGATGATGAGATTGAAATGGCTAATAATAAAAATGTGGAAATGCTCATAAAACCTGTTTGTTATGATGCTTTTGTTTTCATTACCCATAAAGATAATCCAGTTGATAATCTAACCATAGAAGAAATTAGGAAGATATATTCTGGAGAAATTACCAATTGGAAAGACCTAGGGGGCAATAATGAGAAAATTAGGGCCTATCAGAGGGAAGAAAATTCTGGCAGCCAGACAGCTATGGAAAAGCTTGTTATGAAAGGAACCCCTATGCTTCCTCCTAATAAGATAAAGGTCGCACTTGGAATGGGTATGCTAGTAGACGTAGTAGGTGAATACGAAAATAGTATTGCTAGCATTGGTTATACCTACAAATACTATGTTGATACTCTTTATAAAAACGAAAATATAAAGATAATAAAAGTGGATGGCTATTCTGCAGATGATGAGAATTTAAGAAATGGCTCTTATCCTTTTACAACTAATTATTACGGTGTTATACGCAAAGAAGACGAGAATGATGTTGCAGGAAAATTCCTAGATTGGATGTTGTCAGAAGAAGGCCAAAAATGTATTGAACAGGCTGGATATATACCGATGAATTAGGCTAAAAAGATAGGCGCGAATATAAAGACAGGGTGACTTGATATAGTCTTATACAAGTCACCCTAATTTTTAGCAATTCCCCTCATATACATACCTTAAATTCTCTCTTGCAAGGTCTGCTAACCTATAAACCTTGGCTACTTCTGTAGCTGGCCTATCTATCATTTTATAAGTTGGAAAGAACCTAGAAACATGTAAAGGAATCTCTGGACTTATATCTGCTAAAAACTTAGATAAATCTCTCATCTCTTCTTCACTATCGTTCTCACTAGGTATTATTAGGGTGGTTACTTCAACGTGAGCATGTTTTGCTGCCATTTTAATAAAATTCTTAACAGTATCTAAATCTCCTCCAAGCTTTTTATAAAACTCATCAGTAAAGCCTTTTAAGTCTATATTAAAAGCATCTATATAAGGTATTATCTCCTCTAAAACCATTTCTTCAAAACATCCGTTAGTTACAACTACATTTTTTAGCCCATGTTTCTTTGCAAGCATTGCACAGTCTCTAACATATTCATAACCTATTAGCGGTTCATTGTAGGTGTAGGCAATTCCTATATTGTTTCTATCTTTTAGACTTAGGGCAAGATTAACTATATGTTCTGGCTCTTTATATTCTGTAAGGGCCTCATCTTTTGAAACCATGGAAATTGAATGGTTTTGACAAAATGAGCACCTAAGGTTACAACCAAAACTCCCTATTGATAAGATCTTTGTACCTTGATAGAACCTATTTAAGGGCTTTTTTTCAATTGGGTCTAAAGCAAGACTAGTTATATGACCATAGTTTATTGGGACAACTTGTCCGTTTTGGTTTCTTCTAGCCCTACATATACCAACCTGGCCCTCACTCAGGTAGCAGTAGTTTGGACAAACTAGACACTTTATTTTACTCACTCTTTCACCACCTAAAATTATCTGAAATCTATATCTATATATTTTATATCTATTATATCTTGTATTAGTTTTCCATACTTAAGTATGTCTTACTACTCTAAATCTCTCTAGTTTATAATCTTCATTTTCTGAAATACCTGCTTTTCTAAGAGCTATTGCTACTTGTTCTTCTACAGTGTTTACTCCGTCTAGATTTGGAAGTAATAAGCCTCTTCTATATCCTTTTGATACTATTACTCCGTATTCTACTGGGTCTAATTCCTCAAAGGAATTAACTTCTTCTGCTTGACCTAATACATCAACACTATAAACTAGCCTTTCTAGCTCTTCTTCACTTACAGGTGGGAATCTTGGGTCTTCCATTCCCGCACTAATTGCGTTCTGAATAATTTCGTCTGCTATAGAATCTGTAGTCGGAGAAATGGTACCTATACAACCTCTTAGGCTACCGTCTAAATCCAAGGACACAAAAACTCCAGCCCTGTTTTCTAGCAGTTCTTTACTTAAATTATCAGGCTTTTTGATTCTTTTATAGTTAATTA
>JAAYRG010000150.1 GCA_012518885.1 Clostridiales bacterium
GACCTCTATATAATTGTCACGCTCATTAATCTCATATAAATAATGGGCGTCAGAATTATATATAACATTGCAGTTTTTAAGGTATGGATTATTCTGAACTAAATCCTGCTCATTAATTTTATCCTTGAGTTCAACACAAGTAAACATTGAGTTTTCAGGAACAAAACCTAGGTTGGCTATCAAGCTATATGCTGGTCTGTCTATATGGGCTGGAATCATAACACCATTATAAGAACTTATCTTTTCGTAAGCCTCATCAATACTTATAAGGGCACCGCTTATTAATAATTTAGGCTCACTAGCAATTATTTCATCCCTTTCATTATATATATATTGATTGCCAAAGATTTTAGGATTATTCTCTATATCAGTTAGCTTTCCATAAATAAACTCATCAAATCCTAATGCATCCTCTAAAGTAGGAAACAAACCTATCACATGGACATCTTCGATTGTACACACTTCAATCCCCGGTATTGCAATAATTTTATATTGACCTGCCGCCTGCATAAAGGCTGGTGTGTTCTTAAGGCTATTGTGGTCTGTTAAGGCCAAAACATCTAAACCCTTAATATGGGCCATCCTAACAATATTACTAGGTGTCATATCATCCTCTGCGCAAGGGGATAAACAGGAATGAATATGTAAATCATAATATAATTTAACCATGATTTATGAGTTTATAAATCTCTATTCCAGCTTCAAATATTGGTTTTTCTGTGTAGAATACTGTTATATCTTGTTCTTTTGCTTTTGCAAGTGACATTTCATCAAGAACAATCCCCTCTGCGAGTATTATACAAGATACTTCCGCTAATGAAGCAACCGCTATAGTATTCATGTTTCCCATTACAGTAACCCATGCCGATTCCTCTGGTATTCTACTCATTGCTATACTAAGTAAATCGCAACAAAAGACGTTAGAAATCATATTATCTACTTTTCCTTCATTAACCACCGTAAAAATATTTGATTTAATTAAAGCTTCAACTGTCATGGTCTACCTACCCACCTTTTACTATATTTGAATTCCTTAGTCATACCTTTATAAATATCCTAATTTATCTTTTTAGCATCAAGTAAATATATGTCCTCTGATAACTTATGAATATAATCTCTTACTATATGAATACAATTATTTTCACTAGCTTGACCCCTAACAATATCCTCCGCTAGTGCCCTACAAGATGGTGCTCCACAAGAACCACAATCAAGACCTGGAAACTTTTCTAAAATAGTCTCAACCTCTCTTAACATGTTTATGCTCTCATGCATATTACCTCCTAATTGATAGACAGGCTTGTACTCAATTTCTTTTGACCAGTACATATAGGGTTCTTCTTCTATATAGTTAGTTAAACTACTTTTCTCTAATGGCATATTCTTTCTTAAACGCTTGATTTTAACCTTGGCTAGAAATGGATTCTCAACTGTAAGTACTCCACCTACACAACCACCATTACAGGCATTTAATTCTATAAACTCTAAGTCTCTTAGCTTTTCATCCTCTAAATCTTCTAAGATCCTAATGACATTTTCTATTCCATCTGCAGCCAAATAATTATCACTTAGAAGGCCTCCTGCTTCTCCACCAGAACCTCCCCAACTTATGCCTATCTTTCCTGACATAGTAAGGTCCTCTAAGTTGTCCTTATTCTTAATTTCATTTAAGGAAACTAATAATCTTGAGTAAATATTCTCCATCGATAATACAAGATTAACATCACTTTTTTCAATCCCTATAGGGTTTTTAACTGCACTAACCTTAGCAGGACATGGTGATATAAATACTATGCCTATCTTATCAGGAGATAGTCCAGTATTGTTGATGGCCCTTTCTTTTGCTAAGTGGGCAGCTAAGTCTACTGGTGAAATTATTGGTATAAGATTTTCTATTAGGTTTGGAAACCTAATCTGAATTAGCCTTGTAATAGTTGGACAAGCAGTACTTATTAAGGGAAGCCTATCCCTGTGTTCTTTTATGTATTTCCTTGTAAGTGCAGAAACAATTTCTGCTGCCCCGCTCACCTCAAACACATCATCAAACCCCATATTTATAAGACCATTAAGTACAAGATTAGTACTACCCAAATTATTAAACTGGGCATATAAGGAAGGGGCTGGTAAGGCTACCTTATAATCAAATTGATTTAAGGAAGCTAATGGGTCAAAGATTGATTTCTTGGCATGATAAGGACATATCCTTATACATTCACCACAAGATATACAAAATTCAGTCTTAATTACTGCCTTAGAATTTCTAACACGTATTGCTTGTGTAGGACATCTCTTTATACAATTAATACAACCACGACATAAACCTTCTTCTAAGCGTACTGCTGTATAGAAATTATCCATATTATCCTCCTAACCTCAGGAATACAAGTAGGGTTGCCAATAAATAAAATATACCAGACAAAATGCTTGCATCACAAAACAAAACACTACAATAAGATTAAATTATCATTACTTATAGGATTACTCTCATTGTAATCCTGGTCCCTTGGCCAAGTCCTGACTTAATATCTAAGTCATCTACATATCTTTTCATGTTTGGAAGACCCATACCTGCACCAAAACCCATATTTCTAATAGTTTCTGAAGCAGTAGAGTAGCCTTCCTCCATTGCCTTGTCTATATCCTCTATCCCAGGACCAATATCTTCAAGCTTCATTTGTATTTCATTTGGCATTATATAGACATCAATTGTCCCCCCTAAACTGTGGATAACCATATTGATTTCCCCTTCATATAGGGCTATTGCCACCTTTCTAACAATATCAGGTTTGACGTTCATCTTCTTTAGCACCCTCTTGACATCACTTGCAGCTTCTCCAGCCCTAGCAAAGTCTTCACTTACAATTTCATAGCTAAGGTGTATATGATCATTTAACAAAGGTCACCACCACCTAAACCTTTTTGATAAAGTATGCCGCAAGCAGTAAACATCCTATGATTAGATGTAAGTAGTGCAATCTCTCTTTCTTTTGCCATTTCTATCATTTCTTCTGTTGGTGTCTTGCCCCTTACAAAAACTACACAGATTATATCCATCATCTCTGCTGTCCGAATTACATGTGGATTGCACAAACCTGTAATTAGTACAGATTGGTCCTTAACAAAGGCTAGTACGTCACTCATCATATCGCAACCACAGGCATTGTGTACTTCTCTTGATAAGAATTCTTCTCCATATACTAGTTCTGCTTCTAAGTAATCCTTAATATCTTGTATCGTCATATTTCCTCCTAATTCTTTTACCCTAGTATATCATTCATAAATACTAGCTGCAATCAACATTAATGCCTTAATTTAGCTATTATGTATCCTTAAACTATTATTGTATATACCTATATTATAATATTGTCTGTTAAAAATCTATAATTTTCTATTTCTTTGTGGAAATTTTAACAATATAGTGTTATACTGTGTATATATTGCTTAAATATAAAACTATCTTTAAATTGCTAAAGGAGGTTATTATGGATACTACCATAACTAAAGTGCCCTTTAATGGTACCGAGGAGCAAAAGAAAGCGTTACTAGAAGTCATTAACAAGCATAGGGGAGAAAAGGGTGCCTTAATGCCTATTTTACATGAGGCACAAGACATATATGGATATCTTCCTATTGAAGTTCAAACAATTATATCTGATGAACTAAACATCCCCCTTGAGAAAATTTATGGGGTTGTAACATTTTATTCTCAGTTTAGTTTAACTCCTAAGGGTAAGTACGAGATATCTGTCTGTTTAGGTACTGCTTGTTATGTTAAGGGAGCTGGGGATATTTATAATAAGATTAAACAATTACTTAACATAGATGAGGGTGAATGTACTCCTGATGGTAAGTTCTCTCTAACTGGTTGCCGTTGTATTGGTGCCTGTGGACTTGCCCCAGTTATAACTATCAACGATGATGTTCACGGTAAATTGACCGTAGATGATATAGAGGGTATTTTGGCTAAGTACGAGTAAAGGAAGATTTTTATGGATGAAATATCCTTAAATATATTGGATATAGTACAAAATTCTATAAAAGCCAAGGCGAGTTCGATTTCAATATCAATTGATATCGACAGAAGAAAGGATCTTCTTAGTATTATCATAAAAGATAATGGAGAAGGAATGTCCAAAGACCAATTAGAAAAGGTAGAAGACCCCTTTTATACAACTCGTACTACTAGAAAAGTAGGACTTGGTATACCCTTTTTCAAGTATGCAGCCATATCAACAGGCGGGAACTTTGCCATAAGTTCTAACCTTGGTGAAGGAACTGTAGTAAGAGCTGAATTTATATTTTCTCATATTGATAGGATGCCCCTTGGTAACATAGTTGAAACTATGCATTTACTAATTACCATGCATCAGAATATCCACTTTTTATACACTTATAAATTAGATAATGACATTTTCAGTTTAGACACAAAGGATTTAAAAGAAATCTTAGGAGATATTCCATTTAATGTCCCTGAGGTCTCAAATTTTATAAAAGAATTCCTCTTAGAATCTCACAATGAGATTAATAGGGGTAGTTATATCTGAGTCTTAAAATATTTGGAAATTATAATACAATTTAAGTATAGAAAGGATTTTAGTATGAAGAGTCTTGATGAATTAAGAGAAATTCGCGAAAGAATGCAAAGTCAAGTTTCCCTACGCTCGGAAGACCATACTCAAACAAGAGTGGTTGTAGGAATGGCTACTTGTGGAATTGCAAGTGGAGCTAGACCTATTTTAGCAGCCTTAGCAGAGGCTGTACAAGAAAAGAAGTTAGATAATGTTACTGTTACTCAAACAGGATGTATAGGTCTATGTCAATATGAGCCAGTAGTTGAGGTTATAGAGCCTAACAAGGAGAAGGTTACCTACGTTAATATGACCGTAGAAAAGGCTTTAGAAGTAGTAGACTTACATTTAATTAAGAAAGAACCTGTTATTAAATATACAATAGGTGCTGTAACAGACAGCGCAGCTAGGAGGAAGTAAATATGTATCGATCACATGTATTAGTTTGTGGAGGAACTGGTTGTACTTCTTCAGGAAGTAATAAACTATTATCCACTTTCAAGAATGAATTAGTTAATCATGGCTTAGAAGAGGAAGTTGCTATAGTTGAAACAGGCTGCCATGGACTATGTGCTCTTGGCCCTATTGTTATTATATATCCTGGTGCAACATTTTATGCCATGGTTAAAGAAGAGGATGTAGCTGAAATTGTTTCTGAACATTTATTAAAGGGAAGAATCGTTTCCCGCTTAGTATACACTGAAGCAATTTCAGAAGATGGAATCAAGCCTTTAAGTGAAACTAACTTCTACAAGAAGCAACACCGTATTGCCCTACGTAATTGCGGTATTATAGACCCTTCTTGTATTGATGAATACATAGGAACTGGTGGGTACGAGGCTCTTGGCAAGGCCCTAACAGAATATACTCCAGATGATGTAATCCAAATTATTACAGACTCTAAACTTAGGGGCCGTGGTGGCGGTGGTTTCCCTACTGGTATCAAGTGGAAACTTGCTAAAGAAAGTAAGTCTGACCAGAAGTATGTTTGTTGTAATGCCGATGAAGGTGACCCAGGTGCCTTTATGGACCGTTCTATCCTAGAGGGTGACCCTCACGTAGTTCTTGAAGCAATGGCTATAGCTGGATATGCTATCGGAGCTAACCAGGGGTATATCTATGTTCGTGCTGAATACCCTATTGCAATAGAAAGATTAGAATATGCTATTAAACAGGCAAGAGAATATGGATTATTAGGTAACAATATCTTTAATACAGACTTTAGCTTTGATATAGAGCTTAGACTTGGAGCAGGAGCCTTCGTTTGTGGTGAAGAAACAGCTCTCATGACTTCTATTGAAGGTAATCGTGGTGAGCCACGTCCTCGTCCACCTTATCCTGCAGTTAAGGGTCTCTTTGATGAACCTACCCTACTTAATAACGTAGAAACATATGCTAATATCCCACCTATTATTGTTAACGGTGCTGACTGGTTTAAATCCATGGGAACTGAGAATTCTAAAGGAACCAAGGTTTTTGCACTTGGTGGTAACATTAATAATACAGGACTTGTTGAAGTACCAATGGGAACTACCCTACGTGAAATCGTTGAAGAAATTGGTGGTGGCATACCTAATGGTAGGAAGTTTAAAGCAGCTCAAACAGGTGGTCCATCAGGCGGATGTATTTCAGCAGAGAACTACGATGTACCTATCGACTATGATAACCTATTAGAAATAGGCTCTATGATGGGTTCTGGTGGTTTAATTGTTATGGATGAAACCTCCTGTATGGTTGACATTGCAAAGTTCTTCCTTGAGTTTACAGTTGATGAATCTTGTGGTAAGTGTACACCTTGCCGTATTGGTACAAAACGTTTATTAGAAATTCTAAATAAGATAACAAGTGGTAATGGTACTCCTGAAGACTTAGATAAACTAGAAGAACTTAGCTACCATATTAAAGAAAACTCCTTATGTGCTTTAGGACAATCTGCTCCTAACCCAGTACTATCAACTTTAAGCAATTTTAGAAGTGAATATGAAGCCCATGTATTAGATAGGATTTGTCCTGCTGGCGTATGTAAAGCATTAATGCACTATGTAATTGATGCAGACAAATGTAAGGGTTGTACACTATGTGCCCGTGTTTGTCCAGTTAATGCAATTTCTGGCAAGGTTAAAGAAACTCATGTAATTGACCAAGACAAATGCATCAAGTGTGGTGCTTGTATGGAAAAATGTCGTTTCGATGCTATACATTTTAACTAATCATGCTTTAAATTAAGGAGGATTATATGAAAACCGTAAATGTTAAAATAAATGGTGTAGGTGTAGCTGTCCCAGAAGGCTCTACTATACTAGAAGCAGCTAGACAAGCTAACATAACAATACCAACCTTGTGCTTTTTAAAAGAAATTAATGAAATAGGTGCATGTAGAATATGTGTTGTAGAAGTTAAAGGTGCAAGGTCTCTTGTTGCATCCTGTGTACATCCAGTAAGTGAAGGCATGGAGGTTATAACTAACTCTCCAAAAGTAATTGACGCAAGAAAGAAAACATTACAACTTATTCTTTCTGACCACGACAAGAAGTGCTTATCTTGTACTAGAAGTGGAAACTGTGAGTTACAAAACCTATCCTATACTTTAGGAATAGAAGATGAAAACTATTTTGAAGGAGAATCACACGAATACGAAATAGATACTTCTGCTATACACATGGTAAGGGATAATAACAAATGTATCCTATGTAGAAGATGTACTGCTGTATGTGAACAAACACAAAGCGTTGGGGTTATAGGCCCAAATGAACGTGGTTTTAATACTAATATAGGCTCTCCTTTTGGTATAGGACTTGGCGAAACTAGTTGTATTTCTTGTGGCCAATGTATTGTTGTTTGTCCAACTGGTGCCTTATATGAAAAAGACCAAACACAAGAAGTTTTTGAAGCCCTTGCAGACCCTAATAAGTTTGTTGTAGTGCAAGCTGCTCCTTCAGTTCGTGTAGGACTTGGAGAACCTTTTGGCCTTCCAATTGGCACAAATGTTGAAGGAAAAATGGTTGCTGCCCTTCGTAGACTAGGTTTCGATAAGGTATTTGACACTAACATTGCTGCAGACCTTACCATCCTAGAAGAAGCTAATGAACTTATAGAACGCATCAATACTGGTGGAACCCTTCCTATGATTACTTCATGTTCTCCAGGCTGGATAAAGTACTGTGAACACTACTTCCCAGACATGATTGATAACTTATCTACATGTAAGTCACCAATGCAAATGTTTGGGGCAACAACTAAGACCTATTATGCCAATAAGATAGGTGTTGCACCAGAAGATATCTTTGTAGTTGCTATTATGCCATGTACTGCAAAGAAATTTGAAGTTCAAAGGGATGACCAAAACGCTGCTGGTGTTCCTGATGTTGATGTTTCTCTTACAGTTAGAGAACTTGCTAGAATGATTCGTATAGCTGATATTGATTTTAATTCCTTACCTGACGAAGAGTTTGACGATCCTTTAGGTATTTCTACTGGTGCTGCTGCAATCTTTGGCGTTACTGGTGGAGTTATGGAAGCGGCTCTAAGAACAGCTGTTGAAACTCTAACTGGGGAAGAACTACCTGATGTTGAATTTAAAGATGTAAGAGGTCTTGAAGGAATCAAAGAGGCTAGCTACGAAGTTGCAGGTATGACTATTAACGTAGCAGTAGCATCTAGTACATCTAATGCTAAAGAACTATTAGAAAAGGTTAAATCAGGCGAGAAGGAATATCATTTCATTGAAGTTATGGGTTGCCCTGGTGGTTGCGTAAACGGTGGTGGAATGCCTCATGTTTCAAGTAGTATAAGAAGCTTTGAAAATGTTCCAGCAAAAAGAGCTGCAGCTCTTTATACTAAGGACGAGGCAATGACTTTACGTAAGTCACATGAAAATCCAGCAATCAAGAAATTATATGAAGAATTCTTTGAGAAACCTGGTAGCCATAAGGCTCACGAAATCTTGCATACTTCATATGTAAAGAGAAGAATTAATGAAATAGTATAATATATACACAATATGGCAAGTAAGAAACCTTACTTGCCATATTCATATCTATATCAAGCAACCGAAAAAGCTAGTGTGTTATCAGGGTATATTAGAAAAGGTAAGAGGATCTCGGTTGCGGTTTTTTTAGATATGTAGTACTTAGACTTTCCTCTTAACCTCTTCCTTACTACAATATATTCTAATATGTATTTAGTGTTACTAAGTATGTAGGAAGAAGATAAAAATTTCCCTAGTTCTAATCCATGTTTTAAGCCAAAAAATGCTGGAGTTTATACCACCTCTCCAGCATTTTATTGTATATTGACATTTATAGTAGTGTGTTAATATCTTATATCTAAATATAAATCTCTACTCTAGACAGAGCATAGGGTCTAGTGTCTCTTCTCCCTTAAATAATTGGAAATATAAACTTGGTCCTTCAACCGAGTTAAATCTAGTTGGCTTGCTAACGTATCCAATTATTTGTCCTTTTTCTATACTATCTCCTTCTTTAATTGTTAAGTCCTTAAGTTGGGCATATACTAAATTATACCCATCTCCAATGGATGTAGTTACTGTAAGTCCAATCTCTTCATTTTCTTCTATGGCTGTAACTATACCATCTGCTGCACAAGTAACCTCTTCTCCTTCTTCAGCAGATATTAACATAGCTGGACTTACCTTCCACTGGGCTAGAGTGGCATAGTGAACTAATTTATCCATACTATATTTTCTAATTACATTACCTGATACTGGCCATAAGATCTTGTCTTGCTCATGATTAAAATGGAGGGTAGTAGGTTTCATTACTTCCTTGGCAACCGGTTCAGTTTCTACTGTTTTAGTTACCTCTTCTGATGTTCCCTGGTTATTGTATTCATCAAATTCCAGTAGCTTATCATCCGTAGATGTTTCATCTGGCACCTTTACCACATCAGTTGGTTCTTTAGTTTCATTTTTAGCTTTGTCCACCCCTTCATTACCATCTTTATTTTTTGTAACTTGGGATGGAGGTTTGTTATCATTGTCTACTTTAAACTTATCATTGGAATTATCTTCATCTACAACTTCTGACTTTGACCCTTCAAGTTCTGCAAACTCATTATTATCTCTTTTAGATGCTTGATACACTCCCAACACTGCTATTACTAATATTGCTAAAGTCCCGACACTTAATAACACATAAAAACTCTTGCTCTTTAAAAAATTAGACAAGTTATGTTTTTTCATAGTTATCATCACCTCTAGATATATTTTTACCAACAAAGATATTTTTATACACCCTTATAGAGGTCAAAATGATTTTTTACTATGAAAGAACATAACTTGTCATTTAAATTTTATAATCCCTTAAAGTAGCGGATTTCTTTTTAAGTTTTTAACATTAATCTGCCTTTTTTACACCAAGGATTACATCTTCACCATTAAGGTTCCATTCTTTAGTAAATCCTTGTGCTTCATCTAAAATAATCTCATTAGCTAAAACTTCTTGCTTAATTTCTTCCATGTTTTTTACTATTACTTCTTTGATTCTATCATTGCCAGTTTGATAAACAACGATTCTATCCATAACCTCAAAGTCAGCATCTTTTCTCATGGTTTGAATCTTACTAATGATTTCTCTAACAAAGCCTTCCTCAATTAATTCTGGTGTAAGGCTTGTATCTAATACTACAGTAACGCCATTATTGGAATCTGAAACAAAACCTTCTTTTTGAGCTGATTCTATTAACAGTTCATCCTTAGCAATTACTATAGATTCTCCATCTATTTCTAGGCTTAAATTACCTGTTTCATTAAGCTCATCCATTGCCTTATTACCATCTAATTCATTTAGAACCTGACGGATCTTTCCTATATGCTTACCATACTTTGGTCCTAAAACATTAAGAAGAGGCTTAAAGATATAGCTTGTAAAGTCTCTAACATCATCTGTAAAGATAATTTCTTTTATATTAAGCTCATCCTTAATAATATCTTGGTAGTAAGAAGGTAGTCCCATTACTTTTGCACCTTCTTCATTCACATAGGTAAAGTCAGATTTTACAAATACCTTTCCTATTGGCTGTCTATTTTTAATATTGGCAGCATTTCTACATGCACGACCTAATACTACAACTTCTAAAACTGCCTTCATATTTTCTTCTAGTTCCTTATCGATTAGACTTTCATCATAATCTGGATAGTCACATAAGAAAATACTCTGTGGAGCATTATCATCAAGTGCAACGACTAAGTTTTGATAAATTTCTTCTGTCATATATGGAATATAAGATGCACTAACCTTTGCAAGAGTTACTAGGGTTGTATATAGGGTCATGTAGGCATTGATTTTATCTTGTTCTAAGCCCTTTGCCCAGAAACGTTCCCTACTACGTCTTACATACCAGTTACTTAAATCATCTACAAAGTCATTTAATAGTCTAGCACCTTCAGTTATCTTATAATTTGCTAAGTAGTTATCAACTTCCTTAACAATTGTATTTAACTTAGATAGTAACCATTTGTCCATTACAGAAAGTTTATCTACTTCTAATCTATACTTGCTAGCATCAAATCCATCAATATTAGCATATAGAACATAGAATGCATATGTGTTCCAGAATGTTCCCATGAACTTTCTTTGACCTTCTGTAACAGCCTTATCAGAATAGCGGTTTGGTAAATATAGGGCACTATTTGATGAGAAGTACCATCTAACTGCGTCTGCACCATGCTTTCCTAAAGTCTCCATAGGCTCTACAGCATTACCCTTTGACTTGGACATCTTTTGACCATCTTCGTCTTGAACGTGACCCATAACAATAACGTTTTTGAAGGCTGGCTCATTAAATAATATTGTTGATATAGCATGTAATGAATAAAACCATCCTCTTGTTTGGTCAACTGCCTCACTTATAAAGTCAGCTGGGAAATGGCCTTCAAACTTATCCTTGTTTTCAAATGGATAGTGCCACTGTGCAAATGGCATAGCCCCAGAGTCAAACCAACAGTCTATAACTGCCTTTACTCTATGCATTTCTTTTCCACATTCAGGACATTTGATAGTAACCTTATCAATAAATGGTCTGTGTAATTCAATCTCATCAGGACAGTTGTCAGACATTGACTTTAGTTCTTCAATACTTCCTATTGAATGTCTGTGTCCATCTTCACACTCCCAAATATTAAGTGGTGTTCCCCAGTATCTATCTCTACTAATTGCCCAGTCCTGAACATTAGCAATCCAGTCACCAAATCTACCCTTACCGATAGTTTCAGGTAACCAATTTATCTTTTCATTATTTGCAACAAGGTCATCCCTAACCTTTGTCATTTCTATAAACCATGATTCTCTTGCATAGTAGATAAGTGGTGTATCACATCTCCAGCAATGAGGATAATTATGTTCAAAAGGAATTACTTGATATAATAATCCTCTCTCACGAAGCATCTTCATTATTGTTTCATCAGCATCTTTACAGAAAACTCCTGCAATATCAGTTGCTTCAGGCTTAAATTCACCCTTATCATCTACTAATTGTACAAATGGTAAGTCATAAGCCCTACCTACTTGGGAGTCGTCCTCACCAAATGCAGGAGCAATATGAACTATTCCTGTACCATCTGTTAAAGTTACAAAGTTATCGCATGTAACAAAGTAAGCCTTTTTATTTGTTTTTGCATAATTAAATAATGGCTCGTATTCTGTATACTCTAGCTCTTCACCTAGGTATGTCTTTTCTACTTTGTAATCACCATGAATTACTGATGATAATAATTCCTCAGCTAGAATATATTTTTCTTCTTTAACAGAACCCTCTACAGGTTCTCCTTCTTTTACAAGATTACCTTTTTCATCTACTTGAACTACAACCTTAACATAAGCCTCTCTTGGGTTAACACAAAGGGCAAGGTTTGAAGGTAGGGTCCATGGTGTAGTTGTCCATGCTAGAAAATATTCATTATCTGTGCCCTTAATTTTAAACTTAGCTATCATAGACTTTTCTTTAACATCTTTGTATCCTTGGGCAACCTCATGACTTGAAAGTGGAGTCCCACATCTTGGACAGTAAGGGATAACCTTGAATCCTTTATATAGTAAGCCCTTATCATAGATTTGCTTAAGCGCCCACCACACAGATTCAATGTAATTGTTATCATATGTTATATATGGGTTTTCCATATCAGCCCAGTAAGCAACTCGGTCTGAGAAGTCTTCCCACATTCCCTTATACTTCCATACACTTTCTTTACATTCATGAATAAATGGTTCTAAACCGTATTCTTCAATTTCTTCTTTACCATCAATTCCTAACTTTTTCTCTACTTCAAGTTCAACAGGAAGTCCGTGAGTATCCCATCCTGCCTTACGAAGTACATTATAGCCCTTCATAGTTCTGTATCTTGGAATTACGTCTTTTACTACCCTTGTTAATACGTGACCAATGTGAGGCATACCATTGGCTGTAGGTGGTCCATCATAAAATGTATAGGTTTCTCCATCTTTTCTATAGTCCACCATCTTATTAAAGATATCATTCTCTTTCCAGAACTTTAAAATGTCTTTTTCGCGGTCAACAAAATTTAAATCAGTAGTGACTTTCTTATGCATTATTATTCCTCCTAACATCTTTCCTTATTATCTCTACCGATAATCTTATAAATAATTGTCTAAATAAATAGTATAGTCCTTTTAACCTTGGCTTTTGATTAATTATATATAATTAAAAAAGCCCTCATCCATAAACAGGATGAGAGCCATATATGCTATCATTATACCACCTATTTACATACTATATCTTTCGAGATAAAATATCAATATGCTTCCATATAACGGTGGATACCGGCACAGCTTAATCATCTTAAGACTTTCAGCCTGCTACTTAGGAGTGATTTTCAGATATCTCTTACTCAGACCAGGCTCTCACTATCTCTGGCTCGCTTTGCCTTTCATTGATTCCTACTGTCTCCATCATAGTATTTTTACTTTTATTTTTTATAATAATACATAATAAAGTCATTGTCAAATACTGTTTTTAAAATTGATTACTTAAATAGTTAATCAATTTCCTACTCATACTTACTTGTTATAAAAATATACATTTATATATTATAGTCTATTGTTCACATCACACTTATAATAGACTTTGATACTTATATGAAAGCCCTAAAACTAGATTTTATTTACTCAAGAGCAAATTCACTTGCAATATATGTCCTATTGTAGCTACTTTGTCTTCTAGAATCATTAAAGTCTTTTATAATTCTATAATTACCAGGTTCTAATTCTCCATATATATCCTTCCAGTTAAGGTCTAGCTTCCTTGATTGAAGAAAAGGAAGTTCATAACCAATACCCCCACACCTATGGTCATCAACCTGGAAGGGGACCTTATACCAGGAATCACCTAGTTTCTTCTCTAGTGTATATTCCTCGTTAAAAGCTATTTCCTTTTTTGATAGGTTTTTTAAAGTAAGTTTTAGTCCAAGAGGACTTGCTGAACCTTCTTCTACTTCCATCTTTATACTAGAATTATCACTAAGATCTTCATGCTGGCTAGCCTCCAAGCAGGGGTCTATTAGACTTTCCTTAAAACCTTCTTTATTAGTATCACTAGAAGGCCTTAACTCTAAAACACTAGACTCCTTATTGCTACATCCATACAAGAAACTTAAGCATAATATTCCATATATTAAATATACGTATTTTCTCTTCAATAATAATCCCTCCTTTCTAATATTGAAAATTTATTATCAATGCTTAGTTTCCCTTATATCTACATAATAATTCATAATTTGACTTTTAATTTCTTATAATAGAAAAGCTCCCATCCTATAAGATGAGAGCAATAGTCTATCATATGTTTAATTTTGATTTTCAATTACAAACTCTGCTGCCATATAGAACACATCATAGTCTCCAGGTTCCTTGGAATCAATAATATCCTTTATTATACGATATTCTCCATTAGCTAGGCTTCCATATAACCATTCCCAATCTGTATTCCATTCTGACTGTCCATTAGGTGATAAAATATAACCAATATCATCAAAACCATAATTGTCAATTATTAGAGGTAGCTCATACCAGTCACCATCAATCTTAGTCTCAATTAAAAAGTACTGACCATAAATAAATTCTTTATCTAAAGTGTTAGTAAAAACAATAGTTAAACCCGATGGGGATATACTTCCTTCCTTAACCTCCATAGTAACACCATCTAAAATATTTAGCTCTGTATGTTTGGTTTTTTCTAATTTTCCAATATCAAACTTCTTAACTTCTTCCTCACTATTAGGTTCACTCATAACTCCTAGTTTACTACTATCATCATCTTTTTTAACCCCTATAGTATGTTCTTTATCTATTTCCTTATCCTGTCCATCATCTTTTTGACCATTAGCGTTACTACATCCAACTAAGAGTCCTAAAATAAAAATTATGCTAAATATTTTAAGCAAATATCTTCTTTTCATAAAATCCCTCCTCATATTATTATTACTACCATACTTATATATTATTTATGTTATTAAAAATTAAACTAGCCTTATATATACCCTTACTAATTAGACGACTATACTTTCAGATTGTTCCCTTTATAAAACAAGAAAGAATCTTCATTTACCTTAAAATTAAAAATGGCTATAAGAGACCTGATATCTATCAACTTCTCCTATAGCCTATATATTAATACAAATTATTTATAATACTTGCTATGAATTTCATCTATTAGGTTATGTTTTAGGTTATATAGTTCCTCAGATAAGTCTACATAAACTTCATGTGGGTTAAGGAAACGTTTAGTTTCATCCCATAAGGAATCCTTTTCTCTAGTACAATAATCCCTAATGTCCATAACAGAAGGAGATTCGTAAACACACTCTCCATTAATAAAGATAGGCGCTAGCATTTGTCTTAAGGTATATGAACCAGGCTTTAAGTATGTTTTCTTCCAAGTAGCAACTGGGTCAAATAATAGCAAGGTTTCATCCTCAGAAAATACTTCATGTTCTAGGGCTATTAAATCTGCCTTAACCTTTCCACTATCCTTTTCATAAACACGGTAGACTACCTTGTTACCTGGATTTGTAACCTTAAAGGCATTCTCAGATATCTTCATCTTAGGAACAAACTTACCATTCTCTTCTATTGCAGCTAGCTTATAAACTCCGCCAAATGATGGTGCATCTTTAGAAGTAATTAGATTAGTTCCTACTCCCCAAGAGTCTACCTTAGCCCCTTGAGTTTTTAAGGACTGAATAGTGTATTCATCTAAATCACTTGATGCAGTAATCTTTGCATCCTTAAATCCTGCCTCATCTAGCATCTTTCTAGCCTTTTTGGATAGGTAGGCAAGGTCTCCACTATCTAGACGTATACCATATCTACCAGTTAGTTTACCCGCATCACGCATTTCCTTAAATACCTTAATTGCATTAGGTACTCCTGAGCGTAGGGTATCATAAGTATCTACAAGTAGGGTAGTTCCTTCTGGATAAAGTTCCGCATACTTACGAAAAGCTGTAAGTTCATCACCAAAACTCATAATCCAGCTATGGGCATGGGTTCCCATAGGTGGCAATCCGAACTCCTTAGCTGCTAGGACATTACTTGTACCAATACAACCACCTATAACTGCTGCTCTAGCTCCTAATGTTCCCGCATCAGGCCCTTGTGCACGCCTTAGGCCAAACTCCATTACTCCATCTTCTCCAGCCGCATAGCATACACGTGCCGCCTTAGTAGCTATTAAACTTTGATGGTTAATAATATTAAGTATGGCGGTTTCAATCAGTTGTGCTTCTATCATTGGTGCTATAACCTTAACTAGGGGGGTCATAGGAAAAATTACACTCCCCTCAGGGATTGCATAAATATCACCTGTAAACCTAAAGTTAGATAGATATTCTAAAAAGTCTTCATCAAATACTTTTAGACTTTTTAAATAATCGATATCATCTTTTGAAAAATGAAGGTTTTTTACAAAAGAAATTACTTGGTCTAGGCCCGCACATATTGAATATCCGCTCCCAGAAGGGTTTTCTCTAAAAAAGGCGTCAAATATTACCTTGTTATTTCCTTTATTTTTAAAATATCCCTGTGCCATCGTTAATTCATAAAAATCCGTTAGCAAGGTTAAATTTCCTTCTGTCATATAATATAATTCTCCTTTGTACTCTAATAAATTCTAATAACTCTTATTATTTATTTATCTACAAGTATCGATAATTTATTTAATTATAACATAATATTTTAAATGTACAAATAATATGATATAATTAAGCTTAGCGAAAACGCGATAGGAGGCCAGTATGAGAACCTTATTAGTTTCATTGTTTTTACTAGCTTTTTTTATTATAAGTATACCCCTTTATCTTGTTGCACTTATAATTGGTTTATTTAGCCTTGAAAAGAGAGCCATATGGTCACAAAAGGTTATATCTTTTGTTTCTAAAGCCATATTATTCTTATCTGGTGTTAAATTAACTGTAATTGGTCTAGATAATATACCTAAGGATGAAGCTGTATTATTTGTTTTTAATCACAGGAGTTATTATGATATATTGACTTGTTACGCATCCATGTCTAAGAAGGCAGCCTTTATAGCCAAGAAAGAGCTAAAGTACTTTCCCTTCATTAATATATGGATGGTGTTTATAAATTGCCTATTTTTAGACCGTGAGGATATTAGACAAGGACTTAATGTTATCCTAAAAGGTATCGAAATGATAAAGAATGGTTATTCTATCTTTATAGCACCTGAAGGTACAAGAAATCTTGAAGAAGAGATGCTTCCCTTTAAAGAAGGTAGTCTAAAAATGGCCCAAAAGACCGGCTGTCCAATTATTCCAGTCTCAATTAATAATGCAGATAATATTTTTGAACAACATGTGCCTTGGGTTAAGAAGGGACATATAATAGTAGAATATTGTAAACCTGTATACCCAAAGGAATTAGATAAAGAAGACCAAAAGCAACTTGGGAAGTATGTTAGAAGTATAATTAAAGAAACCCTAGATAAAAACAAAGGGAGTCTTGAATTTTAAAGTGTTTAATGATAAAATATTTCAATGGATTACCTATTGAAGGAGGTACATAAATGAATACGGCTACAATAGTTCTTCTAGTAGTATTAGCTATAGTTATTGTTGCTTTCATTGCACTAGCAATTTGGGGTAACAAGATGCAAAAGAAGGCTGCTGAGTCTGAAAAGGAAATCAGGGCGACATCACAAGTTACATCAATGTTAATCATTGATAAGAAGAAAATGAAAATTACCGAGGCAGGTCTTCCACAGATGGTAATAGACCAAACACCTAAATATCTAAGAAGATCTAAGGTTCCAATTGTAAAAGCTAAAGTTGGTCCTCAAATCCGTAATTTCATTTGTAATGATCAAATCTTTGATCTTGTTCCAACTAAGAAAGAAGTAAAAGCTGAAATTAATGGGCTTTATATTATAGATATTAAAGGACTTCGCTCGAACTTAGAAAAGCCTGAGAAACTATCCTTTGCTCAGAAAATTAGAAAAAAAGCCAACGATTTCGTTAAACAAGAAGAAGATAGTAAGAATACTAAAAAGAAAAAGAAATAATTAAAACCGTCCATATATTAATATATTGGACGGTTCTTTTTATTTATGTTTTGATTGAATTTTTATACTAATATCATTCTCTGACACATGTTGATAATTTATATCTATATTGTATTTTATAAAGATTCTCATTTCTTCTTCTTCTTTTTCAATCTTTAAATCTGTAGTATTAAATCCCATAAGTAAACTTCCATATGGGGTTTGGTAATATGATGAGTTCCTTTTATACTTATCAAATATCATGTTTACATTAGCAGGACCATACTTTATTATATTTACTTTGTCTTCATCTATAATAATATTACACTTGGCTGTTTCATCTAGTTCTTTTAAATATTCCTCATATAAGATATAGTCCTTGCCACCCTTTTTATAATACTGGCCAGGAGTAATTAGTTCAATATCTTGCTCATCACTACCATCTAGCCTAATACCACTCATAGTTATTATTACATCTTTTGTCATATCATCTCTCCACTTATTACATCCGAATAATCATCTATATTAATCTCTTTGGCATCTTTTAAATAGTGGGGCAATATACCATTTGCAAAGGCATTAAAGTGGTCAACCCCATCACTAACATAAAATTCATGATTAACCGATAGTTTATGGCTAAAAAGCCCCTTACTTACTAGAACTTGTCCTAGTGTTTTTGCAGTCTCAAAAGCAGGGTTAACCAAGTTAACCCTCTTTTCCAATACTGCATCTATAGTTTCCCTTAGTAAGGGATAATGTGTACAACCTAAAACTAGGGTATCAATATCAAGCTCCATAAAGTCATCAAGATATCTTCTTGCAACATCAAATGTAATGGGGTCATTAATCCAACCCTCTTCTACTAATGGAACAAACAGAGGGCATGCCTTACCATAAACACTTACCTCAGGATTGGATTTGCTTAATAGGTGTTGATATATACCACTACTTATAGTGCCCTTAGTTCCTATAATTCCAATATTATTATTCTTTGTCACTGACGCGGCTGCCTTTGCGCCTGGTTCTACTACGCCTATTACTGGAACTGAAACTTGGGCCTTTATTTCATCTAAGGCGAGTGCACTAGCTGTATTACATGCTATTACTATTGCCTTAACCTTCTTTTCTAATAAAAAGTTAACAATTTGTTTTGAATATTTTATTATAGTTTTCTGAGACTTGTTACCATAAGGTACTCTTGCAGTATCCCCAAAGTATATAATCCTCTCATTAGGCAATTGCTTCATAATTTCGCTGGCAACTGTAAGTCCTCCAACTCCTGAATCAAAGACTCCTATAGGATTCATAGTATCCATCTATACTCACCCCTAATCCTCGTCTTTGTTTAGTGCTAGCTGTATTAATTTCTCTACTAGTTGAGGCTTGCCTATCCCTCTTGCTTCCCATAACATAGGATACATACTAATACTTGTAAATCCAGGCATTGTATTAATCTCATTAAATACAACCCTGTTCGTATCTTTTTCAACAAAGAAGTCTACTCTTGCTAAACCATATCCATCTACTGCATTAAAAATCTTAATAGCATATTGTCTAACAGTTTCTACTATTTCTCTATCTAAAGCTGGAGATATTATCGTTCTAGAGTCACTATTGTTATACTTAGCGTCATAGTCATAAAATTCTGCAGCTGCAATTATTTCACCTACTCCAGAAGCCCTAGGTTCTTTTCCTCCTAGTACTGCACATTCAATTTCTCTACCTACTATTCCTTCTTCAACAAGAATCTTCTTATCATGATTTGATGCTTCTATTAGACCATCAATTAACTCACTCTTATTGTTTACCTTTGAAATACCACAAGATGAACCTGCATTAGCTGGTTTTACAAACATTGGGTATTTTAGGCTAGCTTCAATTAATTTAATAATCTCTTCATTAAATGATTTATCCCTATTAAATAAGTCCTTCTTATGAACAGGAACATACTTAGCTTGGTCTATTCCTAGATTCTTCACTATTATCTTTGTAAATAGCTTATCCATTGATATGCCTGATGCAACAACACCACATCCTACATAGGGAATACCTGCTAACTCTAGTAGACCTTGTATTGTTCCATCTTCTCCATATAAACCATGAAGTACTGGGAAAACCACATCTATTGGTTTCTTAACTACAGTGTTATCTTTTATTAATAAAACTGACTTTTGAGTCGCATCAGGTGAAATAATAGCCTTGGTTGTACCCTTTGTCCAATCACCTGAGAGTATGTCATCTACAGAGTATACTTCAAGCCATTTTCCCTCTTTTGTTATTCCTATGATTATAACATCATATAAGTCTCTATTTATATTTTGGATAATTGTTGATGCTGAAATACATGAAACTTCATGTTCAGATGATTGTCCGCCAAATAATACCGCAACTATTTTCTTACTCATAATAACCCTTCCTTGCTTTTTAATTTTATACCAATATATATATTTTATCTTATTATTTCATAATTTCTTAACTTATAAGTCCTAAATAGTGAAAATACATTAGCTCTTATAGCTAGTTTTAAAATATTTATACATTATAGTTCATTTTACTATTAATTATGCAAACATTCAATAGCAAGTTCCCCTAGTAAAATAATATCTTCTTTTATGTTTAGCAGCAAAATAAAAGGTAATACTTACCAATATAGAACAAGTATTTATCATAGTTGGCAAAACAAACTTAGGAGGTAGCCTATAATGAAGGAAAAATTTACCTATCTACATATGTTAAAACAAAAAGTAAAACAATTGAAACATTTACCAATAATTATCCTAGGTCTAATATGTATATCAATATCAGCTTTTATGATAGCCTGTATTAGTAAAGAATACTCTAACAAACTCCAAGAGGGTATTGCCTCTGAAATTATACGCTTTCATGTAATAGCAAACAGTGATTCTAAAGAAGACCAAGAATTAAAACTAAAAGTAAGGGACAATATTACTAATTACTTAGAACCCTTACTAGATGGGGTAAATTCAGTAGACGAAGCCCGCATGGTGTTAAAGGATAACCTACCTACTATGGAAAGGTTAGCTAATGAAACCATATCTAAGAATAACTTTTCTTACTATGCTACAGCATCCATAGAAAATGTCTACTTTCCTTTAAGGGTTTATGGAGACATTGCCCTTCCCCCTGGTGAATATGAATCTGTTAGGATTAAGCTTGGTAACTCTAGCGGAAAGAACTGGTGGTGTATAATGTTTCCTCCCCTATGTTTTGTAGATAGCACCTACAGTCTTGTCCCTGATTCTTCTAAAGAATACCTTAAAGAGGTTCTAACAGATGAAGAATACGATGAAATACTAATTGAAGATAAGGCGATTCTAGAAGACCAAGATACTATCAAAGTAAGGCCTAAATTCAAAATATTCACCTTTTTAAATGATATCTTTAATCTTGACTAGCGAAATA
Source organism: Clostridiales bacterium (assembly GCA_012518885.1). Taxonomy (GTDB): domain Bacteria; phylum Bacillota; class Clostridia; order Lachnospirales; family Lachnospiraceae; genus JAAYRG01. The sequence goes on from JAAYRG010000150.1 coordinate 21,519, forward strand.
TTTTGCTTATAATCTTGTTAGCTTAATTGAATTTATCGACATTCCTGTTATAATCATAATATGAAACCTTAAAAGTCGATTTATTAAAAAGGATTTGAATACATATGATGAAATCAATTCAACTAAATGCATACGCTAAAGTTAATCTTGGATTAGACGTTTTAGGTAAGCGTCCTGATGGTTATCATGAAGTAAGAATGATTATGCAGACCATTGGGCTACATGATAAACTTACAATGAATGTTATAAATACCCCTAAAATCAAAATAAAAACTAACCTTGTCTTTCTTCCAACTAATGATAGCAATATTGTGTACAGGGCAGTTGACCTAATGAAAAAGAAATACCAAATTAATGAAGGTATTTACATAAACTTAAGTAAAAGGATTCCAGTCGCTGCTGGAATGGCCGGTGGTAGCACAGATGCGGCTGCTGCATTAATTGGTATGAATAAGTTGTTTAACTTAAATCTTACCCTTGAGGAACTTATGGATATTGGAGTAACACTAGGTGCAGACGTTCCCTACTGTCTAATGGGTGGAACAGCCTTATCAGAAGGCATTGGCGAGAAACTTACCCCTCTCCCTCCCTTACCTAACTGCCATATTCTTATTGTTAAACCAAACATTAATGTATCAACTAAGAAAATATATACTAGTCTAGACTTAAGTAAGGTATCAACAAGGCCTGATATTGATGGGATTATTAGGGGTATTAATCAAAAAGACTTATATGAAACCACAAGGCACTTCGCTAACGTGTTAGAATCTGTAACCATAGACAAATATAAGGTAATAGATGATATAAAAGAAGAAATGCTTAAACATGGTGCCATTACTTCATTAATGAGTGGTAGCGGTCCAACAGTATTTGGGATCTTTGATAATAAAAAGCTAGCAAAAGATGCCTTTTATCACTTCAAGGTATCTAATTTTAAATACCATGTTTATCTAACTAAACCCAAAGGACCAGTATATAGCAAGGAATAAAATAGTGGGTAGCAAGGAATCTAATATTACCTTTAGGTATATAGATTTCTAGCTACCCAATTTATATTAAATCAATTGCTCCATGTGTTTGGTAATTAAAATCTTATCCCCACTTCTTACATTCTCATCTTCTAGTCTATTTAATTCTATTAGATCAAGTCTTGTAGTTCTAAATTTCTTTGCTATATCCCATAGGGTTTCATTTGGTTTAACTATATAACCTACTACACTTGGCATGCTCTGTACTTCTTTCTTATCTAGTTTAGCTACTTCTACATCACTTATAACCCTAGTATTTATTTTGTCAAAGGCGATTGTATTTATAGCTATACCAGCTTTTACTTCTATTTCTTCACTATCAAGCATCATAACACTTAGTTGTTCTAACCGTGCATTTACATCATAAATTATATCTTCCTTAATATCTCTTACCTCTACTAGTTGGGTAAAAGGAATCATACTCTTTATAGTATTTAGTGGGATCTGGTCATCTGAGCTTATATACATAATTTGAACTTCTATTACGCCATTAACTTCTAAGCCATCTTCTACTATAAAAACATCATCTATCTTAGCCTTACCAACCCCATGACATATTTGCAATATACTTGGTTGATTCTTATTTATTTTTACCCTATCATTAAGCCTTGCCTTACTATTATTCTTAACTAGTAAATTCTCAAAATATGTTTCCTTCCAAACAGGTTTGATATCCTTAGATGTAGAATAAAGGTCATATAAAAGCTCTAGGTTCTCATCCTGATAAACCTTAATTCCCATATCAATTACAACTTCAACATCAAGTATTCTATCTTCACCATCATCATCAGCAAGAACTTGAATACTCTTACTACCTAGTTCAAAGCTTATATCATCAATCATATCGTCCCTACAACCATTTAGGTCAATCGTCGATGAGAAAGGCAATTCACTTTCGTAATACTCTATAGGAGTTTCCTCATTTTCTCCAGCATAAAGTATGAATACTAGAATTTCACCCTTAATAGTAAACTTATCTTCAAGTAAACGAGCCTCTGGATTCCTAAGCTCTACTTCGCTATAAAGAACTTCTTGTATGTTACCCTTATTTGAAGGTAAATGGATTTCGTCTTTAAAGCGATATGTATCCCTCTTATTAATTGCTATGTTTGTAACTGTAAGTTCAGTAGTAATATACTCTACACTATCATCTAGGGCTACTGAAACTGCAGTTGCTTCATCATATAGTTCGTCAATAAAAACTGTAATGGTAACAATGGACTTAATATTAAATTTTCGAGAGTTTATTAAGCTAGATGACAAGTCTTCTATTTCTACACTAATACTTGCATCATCTCCAACTTCAACTCCATCTAAGTGGATGACTTCTTCTATAGGTATTTGGCTAGAAATGTTGTATATTGGCCTGTCTGACTCATCGCTTAAATATAGCACATTAAATACTAATGCTCCTTGAACTAGTATTTTACCATTGGAGATTTTCAAGTCATGTATTCTTACTTCTCCTTGCTCTTTAATAATCTTATAAATATCCGGTTTTACATCTGGAACATTAAAATCATCGTCTAAAGTAATCTGTAGATCACTTTTACATTTCAATTTATTCATATGGATATTCTTTTTTACTAGCTCCACAAAAATCCCTCCTTATCTTATATCATATAATATTCGTAATATGTATATTTTATGATTAAAGATTTGGAGTAAAAAAATGCTCCAATTTACTTATAAATTGAAGCATAATCATCCTAATTATCTATATATATATTTTAACAAAGCATCATCTTTACATCTTTTGTTAATACGTCCTTATAACTAAATGACATTGTTCTTACATTATTCTTGTCATCCTCTGTCTCAATTAAAAATATACTTGGATATGTCTCTGTTATAACTCCTTCTGCTATAGAAATCTTACGTCTGCCTTTGTTAGCTTTTATCTTGACTCTTCTACCGATGTTATCCGTAACTTCTCTACGCACATTGTTTACATCACTTTTTCTCATCATCATCATAACAGCCTCCTAAAGAATTGTACATGAATCACATGTTATATTCATTGTATCACACTCTCCCTAGCGTGTCAATGAATTTTCTGACAATTTGAATTAATTTGATATATTTTGTGAATAATTGTGAACAATACAAGGAAGTTTTATAAAATATTCTTATTCTATTTGGAAAATAACAAACAAATAAACACAAGTATGCTTGGTGTTTTGCACATAAAGGATTGTCCTTTGGCGCTTTGCTTTGTTGAAGATTACCATAGTTTAAATTTTTACAAATA
>JAAYRG010000151.1 GCA_012518885.1 Clostridiales bacterium
GATAAAGACAAAGACAAGGGTAAGGATGAAGATAAGGTTATAAACTTTTGGCACATAGGTACAGAAGGCCATAATAAAGAAATTTATGACCTTGCCTTAGAAATGTTTAATGAGAACACAGATAGCGGATATACAATCAAAATGACAGCAATCCAGAATGACAAGTATAAAGAACAACTTGTTGTAGCTATGAGTTCTGGTGAAGCACCTGATATGTTCTTACACTGGACTGGCGGTCCTATGATTGAGTATATTGAATCAGGATTTGCTCAGCCTTTAGATGACTTATATGCTAAATATGGTCTAAAAGATAAGTATATGGAAGGTGCCCTAGCCCAGTCTAGTTATAATGACAAACTATATGCAGTTCCAGTTAAGGGTGTTACAGTAGCAGGTATTTATTACAACAAAGATTTATTTGCTAAGTATGGTATAGAAGTACCTAAAACTTTAGGTGAACTTGAAGCAGCTTGTGATAAGTTTGTAGAAAACGGCATTATACCTTTTGCCCTTGCAAATGGTCCAAAGTGGACAGGATCAATGTATTTCCAAAACCTAGTTGCAAGAAAGGGTGGTCTAGAACCATTTAAGAATGCAGCAGCAGGCAATGGAAGTTTCGAAGATGATGTGTTTGTATATGCTGGTGAAAAGATTCAAGAATGGGTTAAGAAGGGATACTTCCCAGATGGCTTTAATGCTATGAGTGAAGATGATGGTCAATCACGTCAATTATTCTACCGTGAAGAAGCAGCCATGTACCTAATAGGTTCATGGGGAACAGCTACCTTCCAAACTGAAACTAAAGAATCAGGTACTGATTTTTATGATAAGATTGGTTGGTTCTCCTTCCCAGCAATCGAAGACTCTGATGCTGACCCTTCAATCCTTTGTGGTACCCTTGGAGACAACTTTATATCCTTTAACTGTACTGGAGAAAAACTTGAGGCTGCTTTTGAATATGCAAGTTATCTAAGCAGTGATAAAATGATTGACTATTTCGTAAATAACGGAATTATTCCAGTAATCCATGGGGCAGAAGGACAGATTACAGACGAGATTACATCTACTATAGCTGAAGCAGCAGCTAATGCAGCAGAAGTTCAACTATGGTATGACCAATACCTAAGTCCAAGTATAGCTAATGCTCACTTAGACGGAAACCAAGAAGTATTTGGCTTAACAATGACACCACAAGAAGCTAATAAGTTGATGCAGGATGCATTAGAAGAGGAATTAGGAAAATAATATCAAACATAAAAGAGGGAAGTTTCTTCCCTCTTTTATATAAAGAGGTGATATCGTGAAAAGAAAAAGCACACTCAGTAATAGAAAAAGGCAGACAAATATTGCGGCATTAGTGTTTATGCTTCCTGCATTTATAATACTAATAGCTTTTGTATTTTATCCTATTATTGATACATTTAGGATTAGTAGCTATGAATGGAATGGAATTTCAAGCAACATGGTTTATGTGGGGTTAAACAATTGGAAGAAATTAATTAATGATAAGAGTTTTTGGTTTGCCTTCAGAAACAACCTAACTGTAGTTATTTTCTCTATTTTACTACAGATACCTATAGGTCTTCTTATGGCAACATTTATAGAGTTCAAGAAAAGAAGGGCTAACTTCTATAAGGTCTTATGGTTTATTCCACTGTTAATGTCATCTGTGGCTATTGGGTTCTTATTTAATTATGCCCTAGCTGCCCAAGGGGGTATAGTAAGTTACTTCTCGAATCTTTTAGGCAGAGGTAATGTAGATTTGCTAGGTAATCCTGATACAGCCCTAATGACAGTGATTTTAGTAATCGCTTGGCAATTCACCCCATTATATATGGTTTATTCTTTAGCAGCCTATACCAATATTTCAGTAGAAGTTTACGAGGCATCAATAATTGATGGGGCAACTAAGGCTCAGTACTTCTTTAGAATAGCAGTTCCTCTATTAAGTCCATTCCTAAAGAATGCAGCAATACTATCTATGGTAGGGTCCTTAAAATACTTTGATCTTATATATGTATTAACTGGTGGAGGCCCAGGTACTTCAACTGAACTTATGGCTACATATATGTATAAAAAGTCATTTGCAGAATTTAATATGGGTTACGGTTCAACCGTAGCTGGTGGAATGTTTATACTAATTTCACTTGTATCGTTAATTACACTGAAAATATTGCAAGGAAACAAGGAGGCACAGCATGAAAACTGATAGAAATAATAGAATAAAAAGTAAGATTAGCTGGGCTATAGCAACCTTATTTGCACTATTTGCCTTATTGGTATCGATACTTCCATTCTTTTATATGATTTTGAACTCCTTTAAGAATAGGTTCGAAATGTTAATGGAGGGAATATTCACCCTACCTAACAAGCTTGATTTGTCTAACTATAAGGAACTATTAAGTGGAGGATTCATAGGGTATTTCATAAATAGTGTCTTATTGTTAGTAATATCTTTGGTATTAATATTAGTTATATCAGCCTGTGCATCATATCCTTTGGCTAGATTTAAGTTCAAACTAAGAAACCCTTTGTATGCCATAATAATAGCCTGCATGGCAATTCCTATTCATGTTACCCTTATCCCGGTATTTAAAATGAGTCAGACCCTTAGAATATATGACTCCTTACTAGCCCTTATAGGCCCGAATGTTGCATTTGCACTACCTGTTTCTGTTTTCATACTTACTGGATTTATGGCATCAATTGAAACAGAAATAGAAGAAGCTGCCCAAATTGATGGATGCAACAAGTATCAAATGTTCTATAGGATTATGTTTCCACTTGCAAAGCCAGGCCTAGCCACCCTTGCAATTTATAATGGCGTAAATATATGGAATGAATTTATTTTTGCAAACACCTTAACTCAGTCAGCAGAACATAGGACCTTGCCCCTAGCTGTATGGGATTATCAAGGCCAGTATGTTATGAATACTCCAATGATTATGGCAGTACTAACCCTAACCCTACTTCCTATGCTAGTATTCTTTGCCTTTGCCCAAGAAAAATTAGTTAAGGGAATGACGGCTGGTGCTGTAAAGGGATAGATTTATTAAGGTGTAAGTAGTGGACTTATGTAATGGTTTTTCTATAAGGACTATGTTATTATGTATGTAAGAAATATACATATAGAAGTATAGTAAGGAGATACAAGTTGAAGTTCAAAGACAAGTGGTACAAAAAATGGAATTTTGAAACTAAGATGTACTTTGCTATAGTAATGGCTATCATAGGTGTTACTATGTTAGCTATTATTGTCTCAACAATGTCACTGTTTGTTTCTCTTACAACCCAAAGAAGGGAACAGGCTATAGAAAACCTTACAATCATGTCTAATGATTATGAAAATAATTTAAATCAATATAAATCCTTAACGACCTCAATTGTGTTAAATGAGTACGTTCAAGAGTTTGGCAGGGCAAAAACTACTGACCAAACCTTACGGGTATCAAAGAATGTACATGATGTCTTACTAAATCTATTATATATTCAAAACAATGCAAACTTCATAGCTGTAACTAATTACAATACTGGAGCCTATGTTTATCATGGGAACTCTAATATGTATGAAAGTAATTTTAAGGACTACCTTGAAGACTATAATAAAAGTATTACTGGTCAAGAAAAGGGTGCTGCAAGGCTAAGTTTCTCAAACATTTTTTTTGGGGGCAAAAAGAATACCTTAACCATGTATTTCCCTCTTTTTTCGGTTACTCGCCTTAATACTTCTAATGGAATTGTCGTTGTTAATGTAGACGATAATGTGATAGAAAGATTAAGGAATCAAAATCATATCTCTAATTCTAATCTCTATTTGACTAATCCTGAAGGAGTTGTGCTATCGGTAGCAGAAGAAAACCAGGTCAAGCCAGGTGAAAAACTTGACTTTTCTAATAAAATCATTGGTGATAAGGGGAGTTTGTGGTATAAAGGAAAACTTGTAAATTACAAAAAGGTAGGGGCATGGAGTCTTTATCTGGTACATGAGATTTCACCAAGTTACCTAGTCCAAAACCTGATTAATACAATTGTTATTTTACTAATAATGATGATTCTTGTACTTGGTGCTACCTTGATTATTTCAAAGAGAATTATCCATAATTTGTATCATCCTCTAAACAAACTAGTTAACAAGATGAATAACGTATCAAAGGGTCATATTCAAACTCGTATTAGTGTAGATGATAAGGACTTAGATACTAAGAAGTTAACAATGGGGTTTAATACAATGATGGATAAGATTGACCTCTTGTTAAAGCAGGTAAAGGAAGAGCAACGGCAATTAGATCAAGCCAAACTAAATGCGCTACAGTCACAGATTCAACCCCATTTTCTATACAATACTCTAGAGTGTATCCATTGGCAGGCCTTAGTAGATGGCAATAAGAAAATATCCACCTTAGTAAAAGCCCTTGCCAATTATTATAGGACGAGTTTAAGCGATGGACATGATATTATTACTCTAGGTGAAGAGCTTGAACTTATTAATAATTATCTCATAATCCAAAATATGAGATATGAAGATTTAATTGAACTAAATATTGAACTTGATGAAAAGTATAAAAAGATTAAGATTCCAAAACTTACAATACAGCCACTTATTGAGAATTCTATTTACCACGGCATTAGGATTAAGGAAGGCATAAAGGGTAGGATAGATATTAGGGCTAGTGAAACAGATAAGGGGATTTGCCTTATGGTGGCTGATAATGGTGGTGGA
>JAAYRG010000152.1 GCA_012518885.1 Clostridiales bacterium
AGCTTTAATATGAGCTGAATATATGGACGTAAACTGTCTAAAAGCACCAAAAATAACAGATGGAATGAGTATGGCTAGACTTAGGATCTAGTGGGCAACCGTGGGGGTTCGAGTCCCTTCATCCGCATCAAGGCTCTTGAGTATTCAAGAGCCTTTTTGTTATGTAGAAAATTGCTGATAAGAATCTAATTAGCTAATATAAGTTTGATAAATATGTAACTTATTAATTGATATTTCATATTATATATCAAACATATTTATTGGAGGCTTTTATGAGCGATTTAGTAGCTACAGGCTGTGGTTGCGAACGTCCATCAAGAAATAATAATGCCCTACTTCTTCTTGTTTTACTATTTTGTTGTGGAGGAATTGGTGGAGACCAAGAGGCCAACTGTAATATTATGATATGGGTGGTTCTAATTTTATGCCTAGTTGGAGATAATGGATGCTTCTAAGGCGATAAATTAAAAAGATATAATATAATGGGTCACTAGGATATCTAAAATCCTAATGACCCATTTTTGTTGCAATTAAGGAATACTTAAGAATAAACTTCTACCATTTTTATTTAATTATAGTAAAATTGATATGTGTATAATTTATGAATCTCATGATTCATTATTATTTATGAAGAAGGAGTTATATGGAATGGAAAAGGTCTTAGAAGTAAAAAATTTAAGTAAGAGAATAGGCAAAAGAGAAATTATTAAAAATATATCCTTTTCAATTAATAAAGGTGAGATATTCGGTTTCCTAGGTCCTAATGGTTCTGGTAAGACTACTACTATCCGTATGTTAGTAGACTTAATATCCATGGATTCAGGAAGTATTACAATTATGGGCAAAGATATAAAAAAGGAAAGAGAAGAGGCCCTCTCTCACATTGGCGCAGTAGTAGAAAACCCTGAACTTTATGGTTATTTATCAGGTTATGAAAACCTTATGCAGATAGCTAGAATTAGAAGTATTTCTAAAGAAAGGGTAGATGAGGTTATTGGGCTAGTTGGCCTAGAAAACAGGATTAAGGACAAATTAAGCAAGTATTCCCTAGGAATGAAGCAAAGGCTAGGACTAGCAGCTGCACTTCTTTCAAAACCTAACCTTCTAATCCTTGATGAACCCACCAATGGTTTGGACCCAAACGGAATTCAAGAAATTAGAAGAATACTAAAGACCCTAAGTAAAGAATATGGGATGTCAGTGTTTGTATCATCTCATATATTGGGTGAAGTTCAACAACTATGTGATATAGTTGCCTTTATCGAGGACGGAAGAATTACTTCTATAGAAACTATGGAGATGGTTAAGAAGTCTAGTAGATACTTCTTAGAAACAGAGGAAAGTGATAAAACCACAAGTATTCTAGAAAATATAGAAGGGATTTCTGTTATCAAGGTTACTGACCATGGTTATATCCTTGAACTAGGTGATGAGAATCCAAGTCATGTTATAAAACAGATAGTATATAAAGACATTGAGGTTATCTCCTTTGCTAGACATGAAAAAGAACTTGAGGAGAGATACTTAGAATTAATTAAAGGGGGAATTCGTTAATGTTTTCTGGTTTAATAAAGAATGAATATATAAAGCTATTTTCTAAAAAGAAGACCTATATTATATTAGGGCTCTATATTTTGCTCTCAATTATAATAGCAATGATAGGTGAGTCTTTTGAAAAAAGCTATTTTAGATATAAGGATCCAGATTATTTAATAGAAAACATCAATCATCAGATTCAATATGAAAAAGAGTACTTAGATTCAATACAAAATGATTCATCTATAGATGAAGATGAGAAAGAAATGTTACTTAAAAACTCTAATGAGCATATAGAAACTCTAAAGGAAGAGATAAAAAGACTAGAAGAAAGAAAAAAGACAGGTGAGTATGACTGGAGAGAGGAATATAGGGAGCAAATTGCAGCTAATGAAAGTATTATTAAAGAGATAGAGGCTAAAGGTAATCTTAGTAAAGATGATTTAAATCAAGTAAATTATATGAAACAGGATATAGAGCGATTAAATATATTACTTTCTACAGATACGTCACCAGAAGATGAGAATGTAAACACTGGAATTAATTACTTATATAATAACTTACTTATGGTAACATCAGCCTTCTTAAGTTTTGGATTAATACTTTTTAGCTCGGATTCTGTATCTGGAGAATATAATCCAGGAACCCTAAAGTTCCTACTTATACAACCTGTAACTAGGATAAAGGTATTATTAAGTAAGTTTGTTGTTACAGCCCTAAGTAGCGTTACCCTAATTTTAGGAGGTCAGGCCTTATTTTTCGTTATTGTTGGGCTTATAAAGGGTTTTGGGAAGCTTAGTCGACCCATGTTAGTAGGTCAAGAGTTTGAAAAGGTTATTTATGATGGTTTTGAGATGTTTCAAAGGATTGCAGGTTCAGGAGAATATATTCCACTTTGGAATTATATATTAAGGATGCTAATACTAGAAATCTTTTTAATTATTACAGTGACTGCTTTTATTTTCATGGTTTCAACTATATCTAAATCTAGTGTAGTGGCAAATACCATGTGTATAAGTATAATGTTAGGCTCGACTATTGTTTATAACCTATCATCAAGTTATAGAAAGATTTCTCACCTGATATTTTTAAATTTTGGTGATATAGATGGAATTGTTTCAGGTTCAATAATAAGTAATACTGGTAAAGTGGTCTTTACCCCTATAAATGTTATTATAGTATGTGTTATTACTACAATAGTTTTTGTCTTAGTATCCCTTGGGGTATTTAAAAAGAGAGATTTATTGATTTAGTATTAATAAACCATAAAGAAGAGGATTGTAATTAAATTACAATCCTCTTCTTTATGGTTTATCTTTCTTGCTTAAGCTCTTTATACATAATGTAGTATTCTCTTCCATATAGTACAAAAGATAGGATTAGAAAAGAGCTACATGTAATCATTAAAAAATAGGTGGTACTAGTACTTAGTCTAGGGAATATAATTAGGATTAACATGGTTATATAAAAAACAGTAGTTGAAACCTTACCGAACCATTTTGAGCCATCAAGCTTTTTACCCTTTTTAACAAATACATAGGCAGCGATAGTCATTATAATCTCTTTTATAATAAATACTAGGGCTAATAAGTACATATAATCAATCTTTAATATCAAGACTAAGATTAGGGCTGCCTGCATCAGCTTATCAGCTAGTGGGTCTAGTAGCTTTCCAAACTCGGTAATCATATTAAACTTTCTAGCTATAAATCCATCTAAGAAATCGGTAAAGCTTGCTACTAGTACTACAAACCCTGCATAATAATACTCTTTATTTGTTTCTGCTTTAAGGTAGAGTATCATAAATAGGGGTATAAGTAATAATCTTATATAACACAGAATATTAGGTAGGGCTAATAATTCTGATTTTGTAATATTGAATTCTTCTTTAAAGGTATTTTGAGTGTCTTCTAATTTCATAAAAAGCGCTCCAATCTACTTTTGTGATTATTTACATAATTATATCAGATGATAATAAAATTGAACAGTTTATATCTAAATAAAAAATAAATTAACTATTAATATTTAGTAAGCTTTAGTTTTAAGAATATATCTTCTACTCCATTTATTTAAGACTCTTAATAATAAGGTTATTTATAGAAGAAACTAAGTCAACTTTTAAAAACTTAACCAATAGGCTTGTCTTGATTTTTAGCATAGTCTATATTATAGTGATTTTAGGTGTCAAGGTCGTTTACTTGATATATATTAAAAATAATAGGCTAAAAGAGGTAAAGAGATGGAAAATAAACGTAATAAGAACTTGATTTTAATTACATATATGGTAATTGCTATACTACTAATAATTAACTTTAATCAGGTTCTACAATTTGCAGGTAAGGCTATAGCTTTGTTTAATTCTTTTTTTGCAGGGATTGCCATTGCCTTTATTTTAAATAATCCTTGTATGGCTATAGAGGGTATGATTAGTAAGAAGTTTAATATAAAGAAAAATTCAATTAAGAGGGGGCTTTCTATTGCTATTACTTACTTGCTCTTTATTTTAATTATTGTTTTATTAGTACTATTTGTTATACCACAACTTTTTAATAGCGTTAAGGGGCTTATTGATAATCTAGGAACATATTTTAATAATCTACAGCTTTTTATAAACAATGTTTCAGAGTTCCTAGAGGTTGAGCCCATAGATATATCTGACTTTAATGCCTTTATAAATAGTTATATCGACAAGATAGTAAAGAGTGTATCAGATATAGTAGGGCAGATAATTACTATTACAACTAATCTTATCTCTATTATTATTAATATATTTGTATCTTTAATATTCTCGATTTATTTTCTTGCTGGTAAAGAAAAGCTTTTAGGCCAAGGTAGAAAAATTATGAGAACCTATCTATCCAAACATATATATGACAAGATATATTATGTATATAAAATTGTAGTAGATATTTTTAATAAGTATATTATTGGGCAAGTAACAGAAGCTTTTATACTAGGGATCTTGTGTTTTATAGGCATGATAATTTTAAGGTTTGACTATCCCTTATTAATAAGTGTTATTATTGGTGTACTTGCCTTAGTGCCAGTAGTAGGTGCTTATGTGGGTGGATTAATTAGCTTTTTCTTATTACTTCTAATATCACCCATAAAGGCTATATGGTTTATTGTATTTTTAATAGTCCTACAGCAGTTTGAAGGAAATGTTATTTACCCAAGAGTTGTCGGTAATAGCGTGGGACTACCTGCTATATGGGTCTTATTATCAATAATTGTAGGTGGAGGGCTTGCTGGTCCTATAGGTATACTTCTTGGAGTACCAAATGCATCTGTATTCTACACCTTAATTAAAAATGATGTAAACAGGCGTAATAAATTAAATAGTGAGCTAAGAAAGGAGTAAGTGTATGTTTAAAGTATGTGTATTTTTAGCTGATGGTTTTGAAGAAGTTGAAGGTTTAACTGTAGTAGATTTGTTAAGAAGGGCTGATATTGAAACAATAATGGTATCAATTATGAAAACTAATAAGATTACTGGTGCCCACAATATTGTTGTTGAAGCAGATGACTTATTCGAAAATATGGACTTTAGTAATTTTGATGGACTTATATTACCAGGAGGTATGCCAGGGACTAAGCATTTAGGAAACCATAAAGCCTTAGTAGAACTATTAAAGAACTTTAATAATGATAATAAGTTAGTAGCTGCAATATGTGCAGCCCCAAGTGTATTAGGTGTAAATGATATATTAAGGGACAAAAAGGCAACCTGTTACCCTGGCTTTGAGGACAAGTTAGAGGGAGCTACATTTGTAGATTCTCCAGTAGTTAAAGATGATAACGTTATAACTAGTAGAGGAGTGGGCACTGCAATTGACTTTGCGCTAGAAATTATTAAAACACTTAAAGACGAAAAGGTTGCAGATGAAATAGCTAAATCTATTATATATAAAAAATAGGTTTTAAAATAACAGCTCTAGTTAACTATGTATTTTCTTTTGAAGGAACCATAGTGATATTAGGTTTGGAGGTATCATTAGGGCATTAATAAGGTCGGTCATTTCCCACACTAGTTCAAGTGGGAGGATACCTCCAACAAAAACCATAACTATATAACATGTATGATAAGTTTTTATTCCTTCCTTACCGAATAAAAATTCAACTGCCTTTTCTCCAAAGAAAGACCAACCAACTAAGGTGGCCAAGGCAAAAAGAATTACCGATACTCCAAGGAGAAGTTCTCCAATGTGTGGAATCTGCATGAAGGCAGCGTTAGTGAGTTCACCAATGGAATATTTATGTATAGAATTAGGATACCTAATTATGTTAGTTACAATTACTAGTCCAGTAATGGCACACATAACAACTGTATCCCAAAAGGTAGCACTCATAGAGACTAGGGCTTGTTCTTTGGGAGTTTGTGTCTTAGAGCTAGCAGCAGCAATTCCTGCAGTACCAAGGCCGGATTCATTTGTAAATAAGCCTCTAGCAATGCCGTATCTAGCAGCAGTTTTAATAGAACTAGCTACAAAACCACCCATGGCAGCCCTAGGCATAAAAGCTGACCCTACTATTAGTTTTATAGCGGGAATTATGTAGGTATAATTTTGGATTAATATGTATGAACAGGCGAGCAAATAAAGAAGTCCCATAAAGGGAACAAGCTTTGTACAAATATTGCTAATAGATTTAATACCACCTATTATAGCAAAACCGGTAACAAGTGAGATTACAAGGGCAACAAAATAAGGTGATAGGCCCCACAATCTAGAGGTTGTTTCTGTAATTGCATTTGACTGGGTGGAACATCCAACTCCGTAAGCTGCAAGTAGGGTAAAAAAGCAATACATTTTGGCTAATAATTTGGCATTTAGTCCATTAGCTAATACATGCATGGGTCCACCAGAAAAACTCTTGTCTCTATTTTTGATTCTATATAGAAAGCTAAGATAAGATTCTGAATAGGTTGTAGCCATTCCAAGAAAGCCTGTTATCCAACACCAAAAAATGGCGCCAGGTCCACCAAGAGCAACAGCTGTTGATACACCAATAATATTACCAGTTCCCAAGGTTGCAGCAAGGGTTGTTGCAAGGGAACCAAATCTACTTGTATCCCCCTCTCCACCTTCACTTTTTGTTATAGACAATTTAATTCCCTTAAAAATCTTTTTTTGTACAAACTTTAATCTTATGGAAAAGAATAAGTGGGTTCCCATAAGGATTGATGCAAGAGGAATTCCCCAAATGAAATTATTTAAATTTTTAATAATATTAAATACAGAAATCATTTTTTATCTATCCTAATTATTTTCTATAATATATGTATTTATAGAGACAAATTATACATAATAAGGGGTAGATATTTTTTTGCAATAAATCTTGTGCCACAACTTACCATAATAATTAGATAGAATTTAGCTAATAATAGTATCAAGATAAATGATAGATAAAAGTGAAGCAAGATATTTAATGTTGAATTGAATATCTCTTCAGAAAATCTATTAATCATTTATCTTAACAAGACCTTTGCCATATTAGACTAGCAAAGAGTAACTATTAATTTATCTTACGGAGGTGGATTTTTAATGGCAAGTAACAACAGTGGTAGAAACAGAATAGAAGTACCACATGCAAGAGAAGCTCTAAATAGGTTTAAATATGAAGTGGCTTCTGAACTTGGGGTACCATTAAAACAAGGTTACAATGGAGATCTAACTAGTGCACAAAACGGTTCAGTTGGTGGCGAAATGGTTAGACGTATGATTAGAAGACAGCAAGAACAAATGGCAGGAATTCAAAGTCCTCAGGACAACCAAACTGGTGCGCTATAATAGATAGCATCAAGTAGTATTTGTATAAGAAAGAGAGATAAAACTTATAAAATACAATTAAATTAAAAATAGTAAGTATTAATTAAGAAAAGGAAGCCCACATTATAATATGTGGGTTTCCTTTTTTTGCATTTACATTGCGTAATAAAATATATTATGATAAAATTATAAAATGAGTTAATTATTAATGCTGTAAGACATTTTAGCTTATTTGTAATCGAGAAAGGAGAGTATAGATGTGTCTATAAGTAGATGCATCTTGCAAGCAAAGTATGGGTAAATATTTTGGTACAGATGGTTTTAGAGGAGAAGCAAACATAAACTTAACAGTAGAGCATGCATTTAAAGTAGGCCGTTATTTGGGGTATTATTATGGAAAGAACCATAAGGCAAGAGTTGTAATTGGTAAAGATACAAGAAGATCAAGTTATATGTTCGAGTATGCCTTAGTAGCAGGTCTAACTGCAAGTGGGGCAGATGTCTACTTACTTCATGTTACAACAACTCCTAGTGTTTCATATGTTGTAAGAAGTGAGAATTTTGACTGTGGAATTATGATATCAGCAAGTCATAATCCTTACTATGATAACGGTATTAAGATACTTAATGGTAAGGGTTCTAAACTAGAAGCTGAAGTTGAAGAGTTTATTGAGGCTTATATAGATAATGAAGGTGAAGAAATACCACTTGCTACAAGAGAAAATATTGGAAAAACTATTGATTATGCTATAGGAAGAAACAGATATATTGGATATCTTATTTCCCTAGCTACTCGTTCTTTTAAAGATATAAAGGTTGGATTGGATTGTGCTAATGGTGCATCATTTTCTATAGCAAAGGGTGTATTCGATGCTTTAGGAGCAGAAACTTATGTTATTAATAATAATCCAAACGGTCTTAACATTAATGAAAATAGTGGTTCTACTCACATAGAAGTACTTAGAGAATATGTTTTAGAGAATGGATTAGATGTTGGTTTTGCATATGATGGAGATGCTGATAGATGTCTAGCTGTTGATGATAAGGGTAATATTATTGATGGTGACCTAATTCTTTATATTTGTGGTTCATATATGAAAGAACGTGGCGAACTAAAGAATAATACTATAGTCACAACAATTATGTCTAACCTAGGCTTATATAAAGCATTAGATGAACTTGGTATTGATTATGAAAAAACAAGTGTCGGTGATAAGTATGTTTATGAAAATATGGTGAAAGGCGGATATTCCCTTGGTGGTGAACAGTCTGGCCATATCATTTTTAGTAAGCATGCAATGACTGGTGATGGTATTCTTACATCACTTAAGTTAATGGAAGTTATGTTGGAAATGAAGATGAAGTTATCTGATATAATTAAGGATATTACCCTATATCCTCAGATACTTAAGAATGTTAGAGTAACAGACAAGGACCTAGTACAAGAAGATGCACAAGTTAAAGAGACAGTTGAGAAGGTTGCTAAGGCCTTAGGTGATGACGGTAGAATCTTAGTTAGGGCTAGTGGTACTGAGCCGCTTATTCGTATAATGGTTGAAGCAGAAACTGATGAGATATGTAATAAGTATGCAAACGAAGTTTACGAAGTTATCAAGAAACAAGGATACCTATTAAGCTAGTAAGTAAAAAAGGCTATGGTATTTACAAAAGTGCTATGTTATAATATACTAACTTATGTTATAATTTACTATTACTAAATTAAAACCAATAATAATGCGTATTTCAGATTGGCTTTTATAAAGATTAATTTTAAGAATATGACAAAATCAGGGAATACGTTCATATATTTTAAGGAGGAATTTACCAATGAGTGTAAAAGTGGATATGTTAGAGGGAAATATTGCAAAACTTACTGTAGAAGTTAGCCCTGATAGATTTGAAGAGGAATTAGAGAAAGCATACCAAAAGAACAAACACAATATATCAATGCAAGGATTTAGAAAAGGAAAGGTGCCTCGTGCTCTTGTTGAAAAAATGTACGGCCCAGAGGTATTCTTTGATGATGCTGCTAATGCAATAATACCACAAGCATATGAAGATGCAGCTAAAGAAAGCGAATTAGACATTGTTTCTATGCCAGAGATTGATGTTGTTCAAATTGAAAAAGGTAAACCATTTATTTTTACTGCTGATGTAGCTGTTAAACCAGCTGTTACATTAGGTGAATATAAGGGTGTAGAAGTAGAAGTTTCTAAAGTAGAAGTTACAGAAGAAGAAGTTGAAGCTGAACTAGATAAAATTAGAAACCAAAATTCAAGAATGATTAATGTTGATGATAGACCAGTACAAGATGGAGACATCACTAACATAGACTTTGATGGTTATGTAGATGGCGAACGTTTTGAAGGTGGTAAAGCAGAAAACTATACTTTAACAATTGGAAGTCACAGCTTTATAGATACCTTTGAAGAGCAATTAATTGGCAAGAATATTGGTGAAGAAGTAGAAGTTAATGTTACTTTCCCAGAACAATATCATGCAGAAGAATTACAAGGTAAACCAGCTGTATTCAAGGTAAAGATTAACGAGATTAAGGTAAAAGAATTACCTGAACTTGATGATGACTTTGCTAAGGATGTTTCTGAATTTGATACAATTGAAGAATATAAAGCAGACATCAAAGAAAAGTTATTAGTTGATAAGGAAGAACAAGCTAAAAGAGCTAAAGAAGACAAGGTTATTGAAAAGATAATTGAAGATGCACAAATGGACATTCCTGAGTTAATGATTGATACTCAAACAAGACAAATGTTAGAAGATTTCGCAAGAAACATGCAGTATCAAGGTTTAACTATGGAACAATACATGCAATTTACTGGTACAACTCAGGAGCAATTATTAGAACAAATGAAGCCACAAGCTATTAGACGTATTAAGACTAGACTAGTTCTTGAAGAAATAGCTAAGGTTGAAGATATTCAAATTACTGATGAAGAATTTGATAAAGAAGTTGAAAAACTAGCTGAAACTTACAAGATGGAAGTAGAAAAAGTGCGTGAATTGCTAGGAGAAGCAGAAGCAAAACAAATGAAAGAAGATATGGCAGTTCAAAAAGCTGTAGACTTAGTTACAGATGCTGCTGTTGAAGTAGAAGTAGTAGAAGAAGAAACAGCAGA
>JAAYRG010000153.1 GCA_012518885.1 Clostridiales bacterium
CCTCAAGGAAGGTCCGATGACACTCTATCTAATAAAGCAATTATACAAGAAAATCTTGTATAAATATACAATTAATAAAGGGTTATAGGTTACCTTTATCAACCTAAATATATTATATAAGGAAGGTTATTAAATGGATAATAGTCTTAAAGGTTTAATATTGGCAGCAGGAGTTATTATAACTTGTATAGTTGTAGGACTAGGATTCTTTATATCAAGAGAGGCTAAGAATGCATCTGATACTGGAACAAACCAATTATCTGCCATGAGTTCACAATTTAATAATGTTGAATATACTATGTACAATGGTTTAAAGGTTACAGGTAGTGAAGTGGTAAATGTAATAAAAAGCCATGCAGGAAAGATTCAAGTTTCAGTAATAACTAAGGCTAATACTGCAGGTAAGACCTATATTAGTAAAGATATAAGCCCATATAATATTTCTGATGAGAATTACATTAATCCTTCTGCCTTGTTTTTAGGCCAGTTAATTAGAAACTCTAATGAAGAAGTAACAGAAATTGTATTTACTCAACAATAGAAAGGCTTAGGCAATGACTAGAGATTATCTTGCTAGAGGTTGATATGGAGAACATAGGAGAGTTTTTAATATTAAGTTTTTCGACCCTATTATTTTGTCTTGGCATTTATGTTTTTTTTCATGGATACAGTGAATACAATATGCTCTTTAAAAATGTGACGACTAATTATCAAGAAGGTCCTGTCTTAGTAATAGAAGAAGAGGCCGGTCTAACACTAGAAGACGAGTATTACCCCAAAGGCTATTTAGTGGCTTTATTATTAAAGCCATTAGATTATGATATCTTGTTAGATAATTCTCTAATAAGTAAGGCCCATCATGATAAGAGTAAAATAAGAGATTATGGCCTAGATAAAGAATACTATAGAAAGGAATACATATATGACAACAAAGGAGATATTAGTAAGATAAGGTTCTATTGATGAATATGTAAAGGTGGTGAGGTTATGGATGGGTTTGGAAGAGTTTTAGCACTAATTATAGCTGCTTTATTATTATTTATGATTCCCCTAAGAAGTAAAATTGATGATTATAAAACATATGAAAAGTATCATGTAAAGGAGCAAACTAAGGACCTAGTTAATGATGTTATGGAAATAGGTTATTTAAGTCTAGATATGTATGAAAACTATGTAAATATTCTAAACTCATCCGCTTATATCTATGATATAGAATTAGTACATAGCCAGAAAACCCTTGGAGTATTAGGGGCCCTAATGGAGGTTTGTAAGTCCTGTAACCAGGATTTTGATAAAAATATAAGTAAACAATGTCCAAGGTGTCCTGCTGCTATAGTAAGAACTAATACTAACATATGTGATAGGGGTCATCATTACTTTCTTAAACCTGGTGTCAATGATAAGGGGTGTCCTTATTGTACAAATAATGAGTTTGATAATGATAAAATTCAAACTTATATAGAAAAGACATATACAAGTCAGATTCTAGAAGAACTTTATTTAAAGGGTATATATGAGTTTAATATAGGGGACCATTTTTCCATTAATATTAGAAAGCTCTCTAAGACTGATGGGACCAACTTTATTAGAGTTTTTTCCTTTTTACATGATGATTACGATTTCTCTTATGGTGGTAGGGTCTATGGCAAAATCTTTTGAATATATCCTAGATTTAATCATTGCTATATTAATTATCTTTATCTTTCCCATGTCCTTATTAAATTACCAAAAAGAAACTCTCCTTCTAGACTCTGCAGCAAATAGCCTAGATAGGTTTGTAAATCTAGTTTCTGTAAAGGGATATATTGCTAGGGATATATATGATGAAGTAAGTGAAAGTGTAAGTTTTATCCTCCCAAGATGTGAAATTGTACTAGAACATAAGCAAAGGGTACACCATCTAGATTCTAGTTTAGAAGATACATATCCAATATATAACTACATATATACAGAAGATATAATAGAAGAACTAAATACAGGAGACAACCGTTATTATTTTAATCATGGTGATAGGATTAGACTTAAATTAATTAAAGATGGAAGGTTAGTCACATATGTAAAGAGTGAAACAATAAGGGGAGGTAGTTAAAATGAAACTACATCATTTCTCTCTTATTTTTCTAATTATTTCCCTTTCTTTTTTGTTGCTTATAAGTATAAAGACAAGGACCTATAAACATGTAATTAATGAGAAAAGGCACCTAGACCAAGCCCTATCAGAGGCTGCAGACAAGGCTATTCTTACATATATAGAAGAGCAAGCTAGTGGTGATATTAAGGTTAATAAGGAAAGGTTAGTAAGGGGGTTTTTAGATAATCTTTATGCTTCATTAAACATTGATAACCCTAGTGAAAAAGAAGGGTTAGATTTTTATATACCTATAATATTAGTTACGACCATGGATGGATTTTATGTATATTATACAGATGAGTATAAGGTGAGTAGTGGTAACTATGTATATAAGAAGCAGTGGTCTGAAAAATATCCATTTTACCATGAGGACGATGATTTTATATATACCTTTTCCCTAAGTGACATATTAACCCTATATGATAAGAAGGGCCTATTAGGCCTTGCTAGTGGACAGAGGATGTTGACCCTTGATGTTAATGACTTTATATATCTTGAGGAATTTGAAGATTTTAGAATTCTTAGACCAAACTCTTTTCTCCTTAGTTCTACTAGGTTTTATGAGGTAAGAAAAAGTATAATTACTAGTTCATTAGAAAAGGCCTTGGCCAATTATACTAACAGGCATAATGAGCTTTCTAAGAAGTTAGGTTTATCATACCAGTTCCATCTTCCATCTACTTCTGGTGAACTAAGCAAGGCTATAGAGGCACCAGGGCTTATTGCTATAATGCAGGGCTATCCCTTAACTACTAATAAGGATATGGCCTATAACAGGATCCATATTTCTAGTAGCCAACTAGTAAAGAAACAACTTTATATATTAGAGGAAAAGGATGGGATAGGAGTATTCCATAAGAATGGTTGTACAGACTTAATAGGAAGGGAAATAGATAATAGTAAGTCCTACTACAGTATATCAGAGCATATAAAAGAAGGTGCCTACCCTTGCCATACATGCATTAATGAGTAACCAAGTAATTAAAATTTAACATATATTTAAAGGAGGACTAACCCTTGCATTTTAGAAAATACTTCTTATTACTAATTACAGGCATAATAATTATTGTTATGAGTTTTCCCCTAAGTGTTTATGGCAAGGAATCAGAATCTGTATATGAACTTCAGAATTCAAGTGGAAAGGTTACACTAAGAATAAAAATGAAGGATGGAGAAATCTCTATAACAGCTAGAAGCAAGGCAGCAGCCTCAAGTGATATTATTCGTTGGGAAAGTATAGGTTATAGTATTAGTAGAAATCCAATTAATAAAAAAATAACTGTAAAGGACTATGAAGGGCCGGGTCCATTAAAAGAAGTCGAAGGTCAAGGAGTTGCAAGTATTTATTTTGAAGATGGGGAAAAGACCTGGTATGAAGAAGGAGACGAGATAGTCACTACTATTACATTTAATGAAGATAAAATTAAAACAGCCTTAAAAGATGATTTCTCTGACTTAAAGAAGGGAACAACAATATATTTACATGGAATTTTTCAATCCTATAAATATGAGTCTATAAATAATGAGAGAATTAAAAATGTAAGAAAAACGGGTCTTAAGAACTGGCAAGATATTATAAATGCGGAGAACTGGACAGATGGTACCTTATCAGGTTTTAGTAAGTACTTTAATATGCCAATTCAGTTTATGCCAAGTCCACAAAAGAATTCAATCCATTACATAGACCAGGATGGTAATTATATAGCACAAAGGGCTAATCTGAGTTCAGGATATGTGGATGATTATGTTACCTGGTCAAACCAACCCACTTCAATTAATTATTATGAAAGTAGCTACAAGTTGCTAGGATATTATGTAGTTAGAAAAGCTGACAAGACAAGGACCCCGGTTGAAGAAGGCTATATAAGTAAGGGGAAGAATATAAGTCAAATAAGAAGTGGAAGGACAAGGATTCTGTCTGGTGGAATGGATATATACCTTGTCTATAATAAGGAAAACACTAATGGACCAGATATACCAAACAAGCAAGAAGTGCCTAAAAAGGCGAACTTTTATTCTGAAATAGACCTACCATCCATAAAAGGACAAATAAAAGCAGATCCTAATGACTTGGAATATTTTGATGTTATGGAAGGGATTCCTACTACTGAAAGCCTATATGCTAAAGTAGAAGCAGCCCCCTATGGGTTAGGTTATAGATTTGATAAGAAGGTGGGAAGTAAAACATATCCGGTAAAGGTTAAAAAGGATTATGTTCTTTCTTGGTATGAAGAGGATGGACAAGGAGAAAAAATAGTAACAATCCTTCATAGGGTCGAGCAAATTGTAAATATAACTAGGTCTTATGGTTACTGGGAGATTAGTAACATTGACTTATATTCATTTAGTCAGGCGAGTATAGGTAATTATGCATTACCAAATGAAGTAATAACTTTAGAAGCAACTGATAAAGATTTAAAGTTTCCAAATGTAACGTTTTCTCATTCTTCCTTAGAAAAAGACCATATATTTGTACCTGATGAAATTACTAATGGGATAACATTAAAAACCCAAACTATTTATGGAGATACAAGTAAACCAGCTA
Organism: Clostridiales bacterium; assembly: GCA_012518885.1. GTDB lineage: Bacteria > Bacillota > Clostridia > Lachnospirales > Lachnospiraceae > JAAYRG01. The sequence goes on from JAAYRG010000153.1 coordinate 4,677, forward strand.
TACCAAAAGAAAATTTTACCATAGCAGCAGATAGGTTAATACCTGCTATAAGGGTGAAGAATGATTCATTAATTATTGATGGGCAGATTATCATGGATAGTAGGATTCTTGAAATCGAAGGTCCACAAGTAGATATAAATAAAATAAATACTATAAGAGACCAGGGGAAAAGTCCTAATAAGGGATCCACCCTAATAAAGGATAAGCTAGTTATAATGCCTACAAAAGAAAATGGCATATTTGAAAGTAGTGGGGTGGGAGAATATAAAAGAATTATAAGTCATAGCTCTAACCATAAGGAGAAAATTGAAGTAGCTATAGAAAATATTAATAGTGTTACTATCCATACCCCTGTTGTATGTAATCCTGTGTATGTTAGCGACAATAATAAGTTTGTTCAGCTTAAAGACCTATCCCCTAGTCTTAACCTTATACTAGATACTAGTAAGGAGACAAATGATTTTATACTAAGCATATCTAATAGCGGATTTCATACTGACAAAAAGGGTTATGGTAGTAGAGATTATACATATTCTTTAAGGGATAAAAACATTTCTTATATGGCAGAAGATAAGGGTAATATAAGAAATGAAATAAAATTCCCCTTTGATATATACCATTATGATAGTAAGGGGGACAAAACGTTAATTAGTAAGGATACCTGGATTGTATTATCTACAGACAGTCATGAGTTTTCTTTGCCTATATGGGTGGAAGAAGGTTCTTATATAGCATCTTGTAGAAGTATAGCAGTTAATGCAAACTTATCAAAGATTGATGAAACATGTGAAGACGGGGCTAATACAAAGTTAACTAATTATGTTGCAAGGGCTAGTTTTGATATTGAAGTATCTGGAAGAATATATGGACTAACTATCTATGACATTAGTGATTACCCTGTTTGGCAAGATGTATTTAGGGTAAGCAAGTCTCTTTTTCTTAAGGATAATTTTCCAGATAAGTATATGGAGGGTACAAGCTTAGAGGGTTTCAAAAAGATATATAGGTATAATTATACTGTAGGAACACGAGACCAATATGGGAACCAGACAAGTAGGCTAAATAAGTATACATTTCCTTTGGTTAATGGAAGTCACCCTAGTCATAGCAATCAGGGTATCTTAAAAACTGGATATGGAGTAAGATTTAGGCTAACTACAATAGGGGACATGTTTTCTGAATCATCCAAGGTGGTAATGAGTCCAAGATTTTACTATGTAGATAAGAATGGTAAGAACAGGAGGGAGGTAGACCTTTATTACCAAGAAGAAATTGATGGTAAGAACAGACACCTAGTTAAGGTTTATAGTCCCCTAGATGAAATAAATATGAAATTTCAAGAGGTGGGAAATCCCTATATGGGGATTCCAAGAGATGAGTTAGAAAACACAGCTAGTATAGAGGGTATGGCCTATGAAAATAAGATAGGTATTAGAGAAGGACTTTTTACATTTGGTAATATTCAAATATCATCAACCTTTAGGACCTTTCCTTATAAAGATTTGAAAAATGTGCAAAACTGGTATGGCTATTACTATTTACCTTCTGTTTTACATATAGCCCCCAAAGGTTTTGACGTTTACAAGATTTTAAGAGAACAAGGCATTAATTTTTCGGAAGACTTTTGGCTAGATGAAGGCTATATAATTGTAAACATGGATATAAGAACATTTGATGGTTACGGTAATGAAAGATTAAGTTATTCAAATAGACAAGGAACTGGAAAGACGGAAAATAGTATGTGGCAACTAGAGGGATTTACTAGGGAGAAGATTACTTTAGATGGACTAGAATTTGAGTTTGAAGAGGGAGATTTTATTATTTATAAGATTAATTCTTCTGTATTAAATGACTATATATTTGATGGTCTGTAAATTAGGTATTAAGTAAAGACTTGTCTTACTTCAACAAAAAGCTCCAAAACCCTTGGTTTTGGAGCTTTATTATTATTGCTTTATTTAACTTAAATCACTATCAGATATATTATTACTGATGTTGTCTTCATCCATATGTGTGGTCTCATTAGTATCTGACTTGATAATAAAATTACTTGAAGTTTCAACTAAGTCTTCTAATTCAGTATCTTCTGGGAGTATCTTTAAACGAACTTTCTCGATACGATTCTTAACTATGGTATCAACTGTTAAAAGGACGTTTTGTTCAACAACTGTCTCGCCTTCTTCAGGGAGGTGGTCAAACAAATAAATCATATGACCAGCAATATTCTCGTATTCTATAGGCTCAAGTTCAATACCTAGAGTTTCATTAATCTCATCAACAATAGTTGAACCATCTATTAGGTACTCGTTATCACCAATTACTTGGATGGCATCTTCCTCATCCTCGTCATATTCGTCTCGAATCTCTCCTACTATTTCTTCAATTAAATCTTCTAATGTAACTAAACCGGCTGTTTCACCGTATTCGTCTAATACTATGGCAATTGTTATAGAATTGGTTTTCATCTCAGTAAACAATTCAAAAGTACGCTTATATTCATAAGTAAAAAATGGTTCGCGCATAATCTCTTCTATTGAGAACTCACTAGGATCTTTAACATTAAAGAACAAATCTTTTAGGTTAAGGATACCAACGATATTATCTCTAGACTCACTATAGATAGGTATTCTTGTATACTTGTGTATTGAAAAAATTTCAACTAGTTCTTCATAAGTCATAGTATCTGAACCAAAGACTATATCAGACCTTGGAACCATAACATCCTTAGTATAAGAGTCGCCAAACTCAACAACATTGGCAATCATTTTTCTTTCTTCACTTTCAATAATTCCTTCTTCATGACTTTCATCAATAATAGTTAAAAGCTCATCTTCAGTAATTGTAAATGTTTCTTTCTCAAGGTCAACATTAAACAACTTTAATAATCCACGAGCAGTACCATTAAAAACAAAAGTAAAAGGTAACATTATCTTAGTGAATAAACTAATGATATTAACATATGCCATGGCTATACTCTCTGGGTAGGCATTAGCAATAAATTTTGGTGTAATTTCTCCAATTATAAGTACTAATATGGTTAGTACAAAAAGTGAAGGTAAAATATATGAAGAACCTAAATGCTCTATTGCAAATAGAGTAGTTATGGTAGCAGCAGCTATCACAAGAATAATATTGGCAATAAGTACTGAACTTAGTAACCTTGATGGGTGTTCTAATAAATCATAAACCTTTAAGGCCTTGTTGTTCCCTTCTTCTGCCAAGCTTTTAATACGCAGTTTGTTCACTGATGAAAATGCTGATTCTGCTGATGAAAAAAATGCAGCAAGCAATATTAAGAATAATATTACAACCAGCTGCGTGACCCCACTAGTATCCAACTAATCATCTCCTATTTCATTAATTTTTTTAGATGTTTTTATATTATATGATTTATATACAATTGTCAATGATTTGTAAATTCTTATATATCTTATGTCAATAGTGTAATCTAAACGAAATATGAACAAACTTTTACCAAGAAGTTAATTCTTAAAAAATTCTAAAGTTTTTCTTGATTAATCATTTCAACTAGAGTAAAATAATATTCGGTGCTTGTTTTTTTGTAGAAACTACTTGGGAGGTAGTAATGAAGAAGAAATCACATTTGTCTTTGTCCCGCTACTTATTAGATAGTATGCAGAACGAAGGGCTTGCTAAGTATCGCAAATCATTTTTGATTGGAAGTATTTTACCAGATTGCATACCGTCTTTTATAACACAAAGACATACTATAGAAGAAACTTTTGATATATTAAGAAATGAACTAAAAGAGATTATAGAGAATTATGATTGGTCCCAAGGGATTACACGTGAATTTTCAAGACGATTAGGAGTTATTACTCATTACATAGCAGATTACTTTACATTTCCACATAATAAGATTTTTGATGGGTCTATGAAAGAGCACATTATATATGAATTTGGCTTAATGGACTATTTAAAAGAATACTTAACAAGTGGTGAACTAGATAAATTTTTAATAACTGATAAAATCTTTTATTCAGTAGATCAAATCTGCGATTTTATAAAGGAAACTCACGCAAAGTATTTAGAAGTAGTTAAGAAGATAGCTACAGATTGTAGATATATCGTAGAAATGACAGTACAAGTTGTAATGTCAGTACTTCATATATTTGAAGTTAACTTTGTATCTAGTCAAGTTAAAATTGCTTAGTAAATTATGGGTAGATATATTTGAAGTGTATCAAATATATCTACCCTTTTTATATTTGTGTTTAGTTAAATGCAAATTGACTTTTAATATTATCTTATATAGAATTAACCTATAATAGGATATAATATTTAAGGTTATTGTTGATAGTTGCTTAGTGTTTTGGTATTTACCATATTATTTATTAGTTAGATTTGGAGATAAAATGGCAATAGAAAAACCTTGGAAAATAATATTTAAAGCATTATCAAACCCTAATTATAGTATTAAAGAAAATTACGAGTTACACAGGAAGGTTATTAGTGCGTCAAGACCATATTTCAAACCTTTTTATAAGGTGTATGATAGAAAGATTTTAGCAGAACACAGGAATGTTCCTATACGTATTTTTAAACCTAATAATAGGGCAAGGTATTTTGGACTAGCTAATAGTAATAATGATAATGATGAAAAAAAAGAAGGAAGGCCACACGATATTATAGTCTTTTTTCATGGTGGAGGTTGGGTAACTGGTAATGTTAATAACTATACAGGTATATGTAGTAATATGGCTAACCAGACCAATTGCATAGTAATATCTGTAGAATATAGGTTAGCACCTGAACATCCCTTTCCAGCTGGATTAGAAGACTGTTATAATGTAACTAAGGTAATAGCTAGCAATATTATTAAAGAAGTAAAAGAGGAAGGAAAGCTTAAAGAACCAAGGAAACTAATTATATCAGGAGATAGTGCTGGGGGCAACCTAGCAGCTGTAATATCATTACTAGCTAGAGACTCTGGTGATTTTATGCCTGATAAGCAAATATTATATTATCCTTCTTGTTATAATGATTATAGCGACAATTCTCCTTTTGAATCTGTAAGACTATATGGCAAGGATTACATCCTGACTTCTAAGAGAATAAGGGAATATATGGAACTATATGTTCAAAGTACAGAAGACTTAAATTCACCCCTAGTAGCTCCCCTTTTAGCAAAAGACTTTACTAATCAACCAGATACCCTAATTATAACTGCAGAATATGATCCTCTAAGAGATGAAGGGGAAGCATATGGATTAGAGCTTGCTAAGGCGGGTAATAATGTTCAAGTAAAGAGAATACCTGATTCCCTTCATGGTTTTTTGGCCCTATCAAAGAATTCGGAAATAGTAGAAACTTGCTACCAATATGTAAGGGAATTTTTGACAAATTAAACTGCTTAGAATACAAAAGAATTTTTGTATATAGATGATAAGGTGATAAATGTGAAACGTAATAGAAAATCTGAATGGAAACGCTTAGATAATGCAGCTAAGATATTTCCACCAACTAGTTCAGACAAAGATACGAAAGTATTTCGCTTTTCTTTAGAATTAACTAAAGAGGTAGATCCAGTCGTACTCCAAGAGGCAGTCGATTTAAGTATGGAGAGTTTTCCTTTTTACAAAGTTGTATTAAGAAGAGGGGCTTTTTGGTATTATTTTGAGAAAACAGAAAAAAGTCCTCTTGTTGAAGAAGAAAATAATTCAGTATGTGCTCCAATTTTCTTTAATAACGAAAGAGAGTTACTCTTTCGTGTTTTTTACTATGGAAATAGAATAAGTATAGAAACACATCATACTCTTACTGATGGAACAGGGGCATTGTGGCTCCTTAAGACTCTAGTATACCATTATTTAACCATTAAGTATAATGAGGTTTTTAAGGATAATATGCCGCCTAGACCATATAGTCCATCTATTGGTCAAAAGACTGATGATAGTTTTCAAAAGTACTACACAGGTAATAGTAAAATAAAATATGAAACGCTAGAAAAGGCATATCATATAAGCGGGACTAGGGTAGAGGACAATAGAAGTATTTTAATTGAAGGAAGTATGTCAGTAAAGGCAGTCCTTGATGAAGCCCACAAATACAATACTACTTTAACAGGTTATCTTACTTCCTTGCTAATATATTCTATATATAATGAAATGCCAGTAAGACAAAGGAAAAAACCAATAATAATATCGGTTCCTGTTAACCTTAGGCAGTATTTTAAGTCTGAAACAGCTAGAAATTTCTTTGGGACTATAAGGGTAAAGTACAATGTAAGTGAACAGGGAGATTCTTTTGCTAATTTAGTAAAAACAGTCAATGACACTTTCGCAAAGAAGCTTACTATAGAAGAATTAGAAAAACAGTTGAATCGCTTTATGGCCTTAGAGAACAATAAACTGATTAAGCTAGTTCCTCTACCAATTAAAAATATTATCCTTAAAATAGCTAATACCTATAATGAAAGAGGACTTACTGCTGCTATTTCTAATATTGGAAGGGCTGTATTCCCGGAAGAATTTCATCCTTACATACATCAGGTTAATGTATGTACAGGAGCTAAAAGACCACAACTTGCAGTCATCTCTTATAATGACAACCTAACAATTAGTTTTACTTCCCCTTATACAGAAACAGATATACAAAGAAATTTCTTTAAGGCCTTATCTAGTGCGGGGATAGATGTGATTATAGCTTCTAGCATTGAAGATTAATGAAAGGAAGGATACCATGCAGTATTGTGAACACTGTAAAGTAAATATTCGAGATAAAAGACAAAGGTGTCCATTATGTAAGAATCCATTAATTAGTCCTAGCAAGGATAGTAAACTAATATTTCCTCATATTCCTATCAAGTATGATAGTCATATGGCCATGAGAATACTGATATTTTTGTCAGTTACTATAATTGCTAGTAGTTTTGCAATTTATATGATATTTCCTGTCAATGTTAACTGGCCTAAGTATGTGATTCTTACAATAATATGTATTTGGCTTATACTAATAGTTACCATTAAGAAAAGAAAGAATGTAACAAAGACCATGTTATTACAAGTAGGAGTAATTTCTCTTCTTGCAGTGTTTTGGGACTGGATAACTGGATGGAAGGCATGGTCAATTAATTATATTATTCCCCTTATATGTGTTGCAGCCATGGCTGTATTATTTATAACAGCCAAGATTATGAACCTACAGGCGAAAGACTTTTTGTTTTATCTTTTACTTGTTGTCCTATACGGCTTTGTGCCTATTATTTTCATATTATTAGGTTGGGTATATATTTTATATCCTTCTATTATATGTATAACAGTAAGTGTAATAAGTCTTACAGCCTTACTAGTGTTTCAAGGTGAAAATATTAAGGACGAACTAGATAAAAGGATGCATGTATAAGGATAAATCTATATTCTAGTTTAAAGAAAGGCAGATGAATCATGAGCGGATATTCACTAAAATTGATAGCGGTAATAACCATGTTAATAGACCATGTTACGGCGGTCACAATACCACCTAGCCATCCATTTTACTTTATAGGAAGGGCTATAGGAAGATTATCATTTCCTATATTTTGCTTTCTATTAGTTGAGGGGTATAAACATACAAGTAATTTAAAGAAATATCTATTAAGGCTCTTAGCTTTTGCCTTCCTTTCAGAGTTTCCCTTTGACTTTGCCTTTTATAATCCTCTCGAAAATAGTAGTTACTTGTACCATCAGAATATATTTTTCACCCTTTTGATTGGCCTTTTAGTACTTGCCTTAACAGGGTATATTAAAGCTTACTTTAGGGATAAAAGGGATGAGCTAGAAAGTCTAGGAAGTGGACAAACTAAACTTAATACCATCTCTCTAGTAGAAAACCTTCTAAAGATATTAGTCCTTATAATAGGATGTCTTATGGCTTTTATTTTACGTACTGATTATTCATATGTAGGTATACTGATGATATGGGCTTTTTATAGGTATAGAAATAATAGGCAGATGTTATATATTTGGCTTCTTATGATAAACATAATGTATGGATACTTACAGGTATTAGCTGTGGCTTCCTTATTCTTTATAAGTCAGTATAACGGTGAGAGGGGTAAATATGTTAACAAATACATATTCTATGGCTTTTATCCAATCCATTTATTAGTACTAATTATTTTTAAATTACTTTTGACTTAGGGAGGATGCATAGTTGATTTCGCTAAAGGTAGTAGATGTTAAAACACTAATGGCAGAACTACTAGTTCGGGACTTGTTTGATCACTTTTTGTTATCAGAGTTAGAAATAATAACATCAAATTATTTTAAGGTATCTGGCAAGCTATATAAGGAATTCTATTCAAGTGATGAACTTGAGCTTATAAAGGGAAGGGACCATTCTTATTGGAAAGAGATTAAGCCTATTGCTTTTAATATAATTAAGGGCAATAAGATGCCCTTATCGATGAAACTAGTACTTATGTTACCACTAGCCTCTGTAGGGAGTATAGTTGAAAAAGCTAATATTGGACTTAGTTCTTCTGATATAAATGGTATGTTTCTAAACTTTATTTTTGAGAATGGAGAAGTTATATGTACAACTGGTACTTCCATAAAAGTATTTACCCTAGATAAAACTCTCGATAATCTATGGGATGAAATGGCAGTATCTTTCTTAAAAGGTAAAGAAATAGCTGTAGAAGAGTTATAGTATTTTAAATTATAAAATAAATATAAAGTTTATTAATTATTAGCACTCAAGCCTATTGAGTGCTAAATTTCCTTGACAAATTATGGACTAAGTATTAAGATAAATTTATTATGGAAAAAAATTAGTAAAAAGGAGCGATATTAATGATTAAAGAACAGGGAAATTTGACTGTTAGTTCAGAGAATATATTTCCTATTATTAAAAAGTGGTTATATGAAGACCATGATATATTTATAAGAGAACTTGTCTCAAACGCTAATGATGCAATTACAAAGTGTAAGAAGCTAGAATTAATGGGTGAACTAGAATTACCAGAAGATAATAAGTATAAGATTGAAGTAATTGCTGATGCAGACAAGAAAACCATTACATTTGTTGATAATGGTATTGGTATGACCGCTGATGAAGTAAAAAAATATATCAATGATATTGCTTTTTCAGGTGCAACAGATTTTGTTGAGAAATATAAAGACAAGGCTACTGATGATGAGATTATAGGTCATTTTGGTCTTGGATTCTATTCTGCCTTTATGGTAGCAGATAAGGTTACAATTGACACATTATCATGGCAAGAAGGAGCAGAACCAGTATATTGGGAGTCAGAAGGTGGCCTTTCTTATAGTATGTCTATAGGAAGCAAGGACACAAGAGGTACTAAGATAACCCTTCATTTGTCAGAAGATAGTTATGAATTCTGTAATGAATATAGGGTAAGAGAAGTACTAAACAAGTACTGTGCTTTTATGCCAGTTGAGATATATTTTACAAATCCAAACGCTGAACCTATTTATGAAGAAGTAGAGATAGATGAAGATGAAGATAGTAAAGTTTTATCAGCGGATAATGACGATGTTATTGAAGCAGAAGTAGATGAAGATGGCAAGGCTGTTGAAAAACCAAAGAAGACAAAAAAGGTCCTAAAGAAACCAGAGCCAATTAATGAAACCAACCCTATATGGAGGAAAAACCCTAGTGAATGTAGCGATGGAGATTATATAGACTTCTATCGTAGCGTATTCCACGACTATAGGGAGCCCCTATTTTGGATTCACCTTAATATGGACTATCCATATAACTTAAAGGGTATACTCTACTTCCCTAAAATTAATACCCAATATGAAGCTGTTGAGGGAACAATAAAACTATACAGTGACCAGGTTTTTGTTGCTGATAATATTAAAGAAGTAATTCCTGAGTTCCTTCTATTATTAAAGGGTGTTATTGACTGTCCAGACTTCCCTCTTAATGTATCAAGAAGTGCCTTGCAAAATGATGGTACAGTAAAGAAAATTTCTGATTATATTACTAAGAAAGTAGCAGATAAACTATCTGGTATGTATAAAACAGATAGGGATAATTATAATAAGTTCTGGGATGATATTAGTCCATTTATTAAATATGGATGCCTATCTGACAGTAAATTCGCTGATAGGATGAAGGACTATATTATCTTTAAGAATCTTGATAATGAATATATATCATTAGCAGATTATGGTAAAGATGTGGATGCTAAAGAAGATGGAGAGAATAAGTCAGAAGAAACTAAGGCATCTGATTCTAAGGAAGAGAAAGAAGAAAAGAAGACAATTGTTTATTATGTAACTGATGAAAAACAGCAAAGTCAGTACATCAATATGTTTAAGGAAATTGGAAAAGATGCTATTTTACTAACTGATGCTATAGACCAACCATTTATAACCCACCTTGAACAAAGAGAAGATACTTATAGTTTTAAGAGAATTGATGCTGATATTAGTGATGAATTCCAAGAAGGCAACCAAGATAGCCTTAAGGAAGAAAATGAAAAATTAAGCGAACTTTTCAAGAAAGAACTTGCTAATGATAAGTTAAATATTAAAGTTATGAACTTGAAAAATGATAAAATTGCATCTATAATGACTTTATCAGAAGAAAGTAGAAGAATGCAAGAAATGATGAGGATGTATAGTGCTAGTGGGATGGATTCTGACCTATTCAAGGGAGAAGAAACACTAATTCTTAATGCTAAGAACAACTTAGTAAAACACCTACTAAATAACAGTGAGGGTGAATATACTAAACTAATATGTGAACAGCTTTATGATTTAGCACTCCTTAGCCATAAGCAACTAGATTCTGAGTCTATGACTAAGTTTATTAGAAGGAGCAGTGAAATATTAGAGATTATAACAAAATAAGCCTTAAAGTTAGTTATCCGCAGTAACCACTCTTTCAGGGTGTTTTAAAATGGAGGATTAAAGAATGAAATATAAAATAATAGTAGATAGTTGTACTGATTTGACACAGGAGATGAAAAATGACCAGAGAATTAAATCTGTTCCTCTAACTATTCAAATCGGTAATAAAACAATAGTAGATGATGAGACGTTTGAACAAAAGGAATTCCTTAGGTTAGTAAATGAAAGTAGTGAAACACCAAAAACAGCTTGTCCATCTCCAGATGCGTATATGCAAGAGATGAAAGGAGAAGAAGATGTTTTTGTAGTAACCCTATCAGGTAATTTAAGCGGATCATACAATAGTGCCCTAATAGCAAAAGAGATGTATATTGAGCAATGGGGCCACAAGAATATTGAAGTAATCAATTCATGTAGTGCTTCAATAGGGCAAACCTTAATTGCCAATAAGTTAATTAAACTTATTGATAAGGGCTTAGAATTTAACGAAATAGTAGAAAAGATTCAAGAATTTAGGGCAAACATGAAAACTAAGTTTGTTTTACAGGACGTAAGTACCTTGGCCAAGAACGGAAGACTAACTAAGATTCAATCCATATTAGTCTCTGTACTTAATATTAAACCTATACTTGCAGGCACAAAAGACGGCCACATTGAAAAACTTGGCCAGGCAAGAGGTTTTCAAAAGGCCTTAAAGGAACTAGTAAAGTATATTGAAGCAGATGCTATTAATGCAAAAGAAAAGATTTTAGGAATAGCCCATTGTAATAATTACGAGAAGGCAATGGAATTAAAAGATATGATTTTAGAAAAAATCAACTTTAAGGATTATTTAATTGTTGATACAGCTGGTATAAGTTCCACATATGCTAATAATGGTGGGATTATAGTAAGTTACTAATTTTAAGCTTGTGTAACTGTCCACTCAAAACAAACTCCTCACATCTTTAAAATGCATTAAATTTAAGTAAATAAAGTAGTGATATAATACAGAAAACCATGGTTATCAGGGCAAAGAAACCCCGATAACCATGGTTTTTTAGTTGGGTAATTAATGAGAATAAAATAGTCAAAGTTTGTATATTAATATAAGTAACAACAAATATTTATTGATAATCGATAAATAATTGTTGACGTACAGGAAATACAGAGTTATAATATAATTAGAAGAATATGGAGGTAGAATATAATGAAGGTTAGTATAGCATCAAATGTTTTAAAAGTATTATTAATTGTGTTCTCAATAGGAGTAATATTTGCTGGGGTATATATATTGCCAACATTGGCTAATGAAATGATGTATGTGTATCCTGAACTCGAGTATGCGAAACTACCTATACTTATTGCTTGTGAATTATTATTGGGATTACTAATGATAGGAATAGGTATTATAATGTACTTATTAATATTATTTGACCTTGGAAAAGCATTTAGCCTAAGATTTATTAGGGGTCTAGAAATTCTAACTGGAATGTGTATTATAGCAACAATTGGAATAATGTTTTTACTTGGTTATATGAATACCTTTGGTGGACCTGGCCCATTACCGGGAATGATAATGCTTGGTTCAATCTGTATTATATGGATAATAGCAGCAGTTATTATGTTAATTAGAAGTATAGTAAAAAAAGCCATAGTGTACAAAGATGATTATGACTTGACTGTGTAGGTGATAGATTATGATAGTAGTAAACTTAGATGTAATGTTAGCAAAGAGGAAAATGAGTGTAACTGAATTAAGTGAAAAAGTAGGAATAACCATGTCAAACATTTCAATTCTTAAGAATGGTAAAGCAAAAGCTATAAGATTCAGTACACTAGAAGGAATATGCAAAGTGCTAGATTGTCAACCTGGGGATATATTAGAATTTGTGAGTGAATCCTAAACTTAATAAAGAACTATTGAAAAACCATAGAAAAAGGTATCATCAGGAAAACCTTTCTTCTATGGTTTTTTAATTGAATTACTCATAACAAAAGAAAACGACAAGAAGCCTAAAAA
>JAAYRG010000154.1 GCA_012518885.1 Clostridiales bacterium
CATATCTATGAAGTCAGAATTAAAATCATCATATCCATCTACATACTCTGATAAACCTTCAACGGTATATTCCTTTTCCTTTGTAGTAAAAATATATCCATAGCTTAAAGATTGTTCGTCAGACCAATCTAATGATATCTTAATAGTATCGCCATTTCTTAGGCCATAATTATTATCTATTGTAAAATCATATGCGCCAATATTAGTAAAGCTACCTGTGTAATCCAGGTAAATTTCACCAAAAGGTGCAATACCTGAAAAAGTTACTTCTAAACCTTCAAATGGGTCTATTTCTTTTACATCTTCTAAACCTTCAACCTCTTTGGTTACTTTTTTACCTTTAAACTTTATTTTAAAATCCTTAACAAGATCATTGTCATAAGAAATATTAACAGTAACCTTGTCTCCATTAGATAGATTTTCATTTGGACTAGTCTCTAACTTAATCGATTCTACACATTTAATTAAGTTATAATACTTTTGTAACTCAGTATTAAAGATGTCTTCAAACCCAGTAAATTCAAAATCAGATTCTTTAATACCTGCTGCATCCATAATTTCATAATACAAGCCCTGGCCCATACAAATACTCCGTCACCCTGTCTTCTTGACATATGTCATAAACGTAGTAAAATTGAATTATTATATATGGTAAGTAAGGGGAGGTGATAGTACATGGCAAGGCCTACCAAAAGGAGAAAAGTCTGTTGTATTCCAGACAATAATAGTTTTGGACCAATTGCAATGAGGTTAGGAGAAGATAATAAGATTATTATGACAATTGATGAATACGAAACTATAAGACTTATCGACCTTGAAGACCTTACCCAAGAAGAATGTGCAGAGAAAATGCATATAGCCCGTACGACAGTACAAGGAATTTACAAGCAAGCCCGCCAAAAGTTAGCTGATTCACTAGTTAACGGGAAGATGCTAACTATTGAAGGTGGCAAGTACCGACTTTGTGATGAATCTATAGATGATTGTGGTCCTACTTGCTACAGAAGAAGGAAGAGCAAAAGGTGTGAAAAAAGTAGCTAGCAAGACTAACAAGCTTTATAGAGATGTTTAAGTTATTAGCACCACAAAAGAGGTTTAATACTATACATAAAATTATAGAATTTTAACACAAAGGAGTTAATTAGAATGAGTGAAAATTGTAATCAAAGTTGTAGCAGTTGCCAAGAGGAATGTGCTCAAAGAGAAAAACCACAAACTGACTTTAGAGCAAAACCCCACGAAATGAGCAGTGTAAAAAAGGTAATAGGTATTGTAAGTGGTAAGGGGGGAGTTGGTAAGTCCTTAGTTACATCTATGCTTGCTGTTACAGCTAAGAGAAAAGGGTTTCATTCTGCGGTTCTTGATGCAGATATTACTGGACCCTCTATACCGAAAGCATTTGGAGTTACAGGAAGAGCAAGGGGTAATGAATTAGGCTTATTGCCAAGTAGAACCCAAACTGGTATTGATATTATGTCTACAAACTTGCTACTTGAAAATGACACTGACCCTGTTGTATGGAGGGGCCCAATCATTGCTAATATGGTAAAGCAATTTTGGACAGATGTAATCTGGCAAGATGTAGATTATATGTTTATAGATATGCCTCCTGGAACTGGTGATGTTCCCCTAACAGTATTTCAGTCTTTACCAGTAGATGGAATTATTATAGTTACATCTCCCCAAGAACTTGTATCTATGATAGTAGCAAAGGCAGTTAAAATGGCAGGGATGATGAATATTCCAATAATTGGCCTTGTTGAGAACATGTCATACTTTAGGTGTCCTGATAATGGTAAGGATTATAAGATATTTGGTGATAGCCATATAGAAGATATTGCAAGAGAGTACGACCTTAAAGTTCTTGCAAAAGTGCCAATAGACCCTAAGATTTCAGAATCTGTTGATAAGGGGCAAATTGAGGTATACCAAGGTGATTGGTTAGAAGACCTTGCTAAGATATTTGATTAAGGCAAATGTCAAACTAATTATTCTGACCTACTAAACAATATAAAGGGCGTATATAAATTACAAGCAATTAAGCAATTCTCCTGTCAACCTGTAGAGAAAATTCTGTAAATTGTCAAATTTATATCAAGTTTCCTGGCAAAAACAGTATTTTCATTGTATAATATAGTAAAATACATCGAAGGGGGTATTGTTTTGAAAAAATATATATGTTCAATCTGTAACTACATTTACGACGAATCCAAAGGTGTCCTAGAAGCTGGTATAGCACCAGGGACCAAGTGGGAGGACCTTCCTGATGATTTTGTATGCCCTATTTGTGGCGCTACAAAGGAAGCGTTTAATGCCCAAGAATCAAACAGTGTTAGACAAGTACCACAGCAACCCTTAAATCATACTCCTGCTGATATGAAAGAACTTTCAGCCCTTGAAGTTAGTACCCTTTGTTATAATTTAGCCAAGGCATGTGAGAAAATGTATGCCTTTGAGGAACAAGCTAAATTTATAGAGTTGGCAGAATATTTTAAGGCTGGGGCTAATAAGGCTAAAGAACCAAGTTATACCAAACTTCTAGAATTAGTGGAAGAGGATATTAACACACTTTATCCTAATGCAGAGTTGGTAGCCAAGGAAGAAGGAGATAGAGGGGCCCTTCGTTCCCTAACATGGACGATTAAAACAACTCGTATGTTAAAGTCGATATTGGGACGTTACATAAAAGAAGGGGATAAAATGCTTGAGAACACTGGTGTTTATGTGTGTAGTATTTGTGGATACATATATATTGGAGACGACCTACCTAGTGTATGTCCTATATGCAAGGTACCAAATTGGAAATTTGATAAGGTTGAAGGAGGTGCCTTATAATGTATAAGAAATTTGCTTATAGAAACATAAGACTTTGTACTAAGGACTGTTTATGTTTATTTGTTTGCCCTACAGGTGCAACTAATACAGAAAACAGTATTATTGATAAAGAAAGATGTACTGGCTGTGGAGACTGTGCAGATGCTTGTCCCTCAGGAGCAATTTCTCTAGTTCCATATGAGATGCCAGAACAACAACCTAAGACCGACAAGGTAATAGATGCATTAAATCCAGTTATAAAGAGTAAGGTAGAACAACTAAATATTGCCATGGGTCTAGAAGGCAAGTTGGCTAAGGCCTTAGAAATGTCTAATAGTATCATGGCACAAGAGATTTTTAGAGAATCAGGTTTCTTACTTCCCCATAGCAAGTATGTAGAAGAGTTTTTACAAATGCTTCTTGAAGGAGAAAAGCCTGAAGGATACCCGGAAGAGACTATAAAGAGCCTTTTAGAGAGTGTAAGTAATGCTGTAAGTAAAAGGTCAGAATCCGCATATCAAGTGACTGATGATGAAAGAAAGTCAAAGAGCAAGTATGCTGGAACTAAATCAGAAAAGAATCTAGAAGAAGCTTTTGCTGGGGAATCAATGGCAAGAGGTAAGTATACATATTTTGCAAATATAGCTAGAAATGAAGGTTACGACCAAATAGCAGGAATATTTGAAACAACAGCAAGAAATGAGCAAGAACACGCTCGTCTATGGTTCCAAGCCTTAGGTGGATTAGGTGATACTGAGTTAAACCTTTTAGAAGCAGCCATGGGTGAACATTATGAATGGACCGATATGTATGACCGTATGGCTAAGGAAGCAGAGGAGGAAGGCTTCCCTGAAATAGCAGACAAGTTCCATAAGGTTGCAGCTATAGAAAAGGCCCACGAAAAACGTTATCGTGACCTACTAGATAATGTTAAGACCAACCAAGTATTTAAAAAGAATGAAGAAACCATGTGGGAGTGTCGTGTATGTGGACACCTAGTTATGGGTAAGGAGACTCCTGATACTTGCCCAACTTGTGGTTATGCACAGAGTTTCTTTGAAGTTAGGAAAGAGAATTATTAATAGCAAACCCTCTCATACAAAAGTATGGGAGGGTTTATTATTGATATGTATATTATAAAGGTTAGAAATATCTTTCAATCATTTCCTTATTTACTTCTTTATTCTTGCATAAGTCTCCATAGAAACGACCACTATTTCTTATGGTTCTATCAAGGGTATCGTAATTAACCTTAACCAAGCCAAACCTAGGAGAATAGCCTTCATTCCATTCTAGGTTATCTAAAAGAGACCAATGATAGTACCTTCTAACATCTATCCCATCATCTATTAGCATTTTTACTTGGGCTATATGGTCATAAATAAACCTAGTCCTTTTTCTGTCATCAGCATCAGCGATACCATTCTCAGTAATATATATAGGAAGGTGGTACTTATCATAGACCTTCTTTGTCACCTTATAAAGTCCTTCAGGATATATCTCCCAACCAAGGTCAGTTAAACATTCACTAGGCAGGTTGCCTTTTACCCTTACTTGGCCAAACAATAAAACAGGGTTATAAGATGGGTAGATAAAGTGCCTTGAATAATAATTAATTCCAATGAAGTCGCAAAACCTTCCCCTGCCAAGGGGATAGCAATTGCCTATTGGAAAGGACAGATGTCCATCAACCATACCCTTTAAGAATAAGGTATGGAAAGAATAGTCTATAAAATTCTTGCTAAGTCTTGTAAGAGGTGTGTCTACCCCTAGTTCAAAGTGGGTAAGATGCATGGCGAAACCAACAGCAGTATCAGTGTATCCCATTTCTTTTCTGATTCTATGAATCATCTTGTAGGACCTTAAGTGGGCTAGAATAAGGTTTCTTGATGCTTTAAAATATGACAAGACATCACTGTTTTTACCAGGAGGATACTTGCCATCCATAAAAGTATCATTTAGGAATACATTTGGTTCATTGATGGTACAATATTCATTCACATAAGGGCCTAGGGCCTTGACCACAACCTTAACAAATCTTAAAAAGTATTTAACACTATTCTTATTAGTCCATTGGCCCATATCTTCAAACCACTGGGGATGGGAGAAGTGGTGGAGGGTAATTAGGGGTTTAATACCTGCATCTAGTAATAACTTTACTTCTCTTTGGTAATGTCTAATCCCTTCCTTAGACAAGATCCCTTCCTTTGGTTCTATCCTGCTCCATTCAATGCTCATCCTATAGATGTCATGGTTCATTTCTTTCATAAGATCAATATCTTCTAAAACCTTGTTATAGTGATCAGTTGCAACTATTGAAGATTCATTGTTAGCAATTCTCCCCTTTAGGGACCAATAGTACCAGTTACTATTCATATCTCCGCCTTCAATTTGAGTAGCAGCAGTGGCACTTCCTAAGAGAAAATCCTTTGGTAATTTAACTTCTTTCATTACTCCTCCTTTTTTCTAATGCCATAATATACAGTTTCACTTGGTTTCTAATTAGGTCCATTCCAGAAAAACTAGTTTCTTTCTGCATGGTATTGTTCCTTATGGCAATACGTTGACAGAAACTCCATAGTATATTAGAAATAGTTGAAACAGTAAGATCAATGTCTATATCACTTATAATTGAATTATCAGCTTGGCCAAGTATTATAATCTTTTTAAGGAGATCATCTGAAACATGAATTACTTTGCTTAACTTATTAGCGCTTCTATTATTTGATTGGGGAAGATTATTATCGTGAAAGTAAGAGTCGA
>JAAYRG010000016.1 GCA_012518885.1 Clostridiales bacterium
TAAAAAAAGGAATGTTTCACGTGAAACATTCCTTGCTATTGTACATATAATAATTATTCTATAGGTTCTTTCTTAGGCTTACCTGCTTGCCTAGGATACTTTTTAGGTGTCA
The DNA here is from genome assembly GCA_012518885.1 of Clostridiales bacterium. Lineage (GTDB taxonomy): Bacteria > Bacillota > Clostridia > Lachnospirales > Lachnospiraceae > JAAYRG01. Next base: position 113 of record JAAYRG010000016.1, read on the forward strand.
TAGCTATCTTATCTATTTTTATAAGGGTCCTATCTATATCTGTATTTGGAAGACTAAAACTATCTACAGTTTTGATCTCTCCACCTAAAACTTTTATTGCTTTTCTTGCATTGGTTATTTCTTCTTGGCTATCCCCTGCCTTATAAGGAATAAACGAACCACTTTTTTTAACAAATGGTAAGCAATATTCTGATAATGTTGCTAAGTTAGCCACTGCTCTTGAAACACATAAATCAAATTGTTCTCTATATGATTCCATTTGACCATAATCTTCAGCTCTACCATGAATAGTTCTAATAGTATTTCCATCAAGGCCTAACTCTTCAATAACATCATTTAAAAACTTTAGTCTTTTATTTAAAGAATCTAATAAAACGATTTCGAGATTAGGAAATACAATTTTTAGAGGTATTCCAGGAAATCCAGCCCCTGTTCCTATATCGATTATCTTTATTGGTTCACTAAGGTTAGCAAGGCGGATAATTGATACACTATCAACAAAATGTTTAATAACAACCTCATTGTATTCTGTTATAGCTGTAAGGTTTACTACCTTGTTTCTTTCTACTAATAAATCATAGTACTTATCAAATTGTTCTACTTGTTTACTTGTAAGGTTAATTCCTATTTCTTTGAATGAACTTATTAAGTAATCGGTTCTGTTCATAATCATCCTCATTTCAAAATTAAAAAATCCTAAACTATATAATGTCATAATTATTATATATAATAAAATAACTTTTATATAGTTTAGGAATTATCTTATTTACCTATCATTTTTAAATATACTAATAAAACTGATATATCAGCTGGAGAAACTCCAGAAATTCTAGATGCTTGTCCTACTGACCTTGGTCTAATAGCACTTAATTTAACTCTAGCTTCATTTCTTAAACTAGGAACTTTATCATAATCTAAATCATGAGGTATAAGTTTCTTCTCTAATTTCTTGAATTGCTCTACCTGTTGTAGTTGTCTTGTAATATATCCCTCGTATTTAATATTGATATTTACTTGTTCTCTTACTTCTTCAGGTAGGTCTACCCTATCCTTATCAATTTCTGAGACTAAATCATAGGATAACTCAGGCCTTTTAATTAAATCGGCAAGAGTAGAAGCTGTCTTAAGTGCCGTACTATTATGCTTTTCAAGGAAAGCTTGAACCTCATTATTAGCACCTATCGCTGTATTATTTAGCCTTTCAATTTCAGATTCAATTTGCTTTTCTTTCTCTAATAATCTCTTATATTGTTTTTCATCAATTAATCCAACCTTATATCCTATTTTAGTTAGTCTAAGATCAGCATTATCTTGACGTAATAACAAGCGATACTCAGCTCTTGAAGTCATCATTCTATATGGCTCACGGGTATCCTTTGTTACAAGATCATCAATTAATACTCCAATGTATGCCTGAGATCTATCTAATACAATTTGCTCCTTACCTAAAAGTTTCATACTTGCATTGATACCAGCAATTAAACCTTGAGCTGCAGCTTCTTCATAACCAGAACTTCCATTCATTTGGCCTGCACTAAATAACCCATCAATATTCTTAAGCTCTAATGTTGGTTTTAACTGATTAGGATTTATAAGATCATATTCAATTGCATAACCATTACGAACTATATGGGCATTTTCTAGTCCAGCTACGCTTCTATACATTTCATACTGAACATCTTCAGGTAAACTAGTTGATAATCCAGAAACATACATTTCATTTGTATAATTTCCTTCAGGTTCAATAAATACTTGATGTCTTTCTCTATCTGGGAAACGATAAATCTTATCTTCAATAGAAGGACAATATCTTGTTCCAGTTCCCTTTATTTCACCTGAAAACATTGGTGACCTATGCAAATTATTATTAATAATTTCATGGGTTCTTTCATTAGTATATGTTAGCCAACAAGAAACCTGTTCCTTACTAATGCCTTCTGGCGTGTTAGTAAATGAGAAAGGAACAACTCTCTCATCACCCTTTTGCTCTTGCATTTTACTAAAATCTATAGATCTCTTATCAATTCTAGCAGGTGTACCTGTTTTAAAACGAAACATTTCTATACCTAATGACTTAAGAGATTCAGTTAAAAGAGTTGCTGCTTGAAGACCATTAGGTCCTGTGTAGTTACTAATATCTCCATATATACATCTTGCATTTAAATAAGTTCCTGTACATAATATAATAGCCTTAGCTGGATAGATAGCATCTGAACTTGTCTTAATTCCAACAACCTTATTATCTTCTACTAATATCTCACTTACTTCTGCTTGTTTTATATATAAATTAGGAGTGTTTTCTAAAGTCTTTCTCATCGTATAAGAATATTCCATCTTATCAGCTTGAGCCCTAAGAGAATGCACTGCTGGTCCTTTAGATTTATTTAACATCTTTGACTGTATATAAGTCTTATCTATAATTTTACCCATTTCCCCACCAAGGGCATCTATTTCCTTAACTAAATGGCCTTTTGATGTTCCACCAATATTGGGATTACAAGGCATTAAAGCAATACTTTCAACGCTTATGGTTAATAATAAGGTTTTAAGTGAAAGTCTAGCTGTAGCCAAAGCTGCTTCGCATCCAGCATGTCCTGCTCCAACAACAACTACATCATATGATTCATAAATATATGACATACTAATCCTCTTTTCTAAATATCTATATAAAAATATGCTATACCACAAATTATATTTTTAATTATAACATATCTATCTAATATCAAAAATCTATTTTCCCATACAAAAATCACTGAATATTGTATCAACTAAATCTTCATTAACAGTTTCTCCAATAATTTCTCCTAGTAACTCATACGCATTCATTAAATCAATAGAGTAAAAGTCTTCTGGTAAATTATCATTTATACTTGATATTACATTATTTAAACTATCTATAGCTTCACTAATTGCATTCTTTTGCCTTATATTAGTAATCATCACTTCATCATTAAAATCTAAATTGCCTTGGAAGAAATTGTCAATTATCCAGTCTTCAAGTCTATTTATACCTTTATTTTCTTTTGCAGAAATTAATATAATATCTTTATCTAAAAGTTCCTTAATTTTATTTGGATCAACCTTCATATCTAAATCTGTTTTATTAAGAAGGATAATCGCTTTCTTGTCCCTAATAATATCAATTATTATTTCATCATTAATATCTAAAGGTACAGAAGCATCTATTACATATATAATCAAATCTGCTTCATTTGCAACTTTTCTAGCTTTTTCTACACCAATTTTCTCTACAATATCATCAGTATCTCTTATTCCTGCAGTATCAATTATATTAAGGGTTATACCCCCTATATTAACTGACTCTTCTAAGGTATCTCTAGTTGTACCAGCAATATCAGTTACTATTGCTCTATCTGTACCAACTAATATATTAAGTAATGATGACTTACCGACATTTGGCTTGCCAAGTATAACTGTATTAATTCCTTCTTTTATTAACCTACCATTCTCAGCAGACTTAAGAAGTCTTCCAAGCTCCTTAATAGTAACATTAATATTATTTTCTAACTCTTCATTAAAACCATCTAAACTTATATGTTCAGGATCGTCTAATGCAGCCTCTATAAAGGCTAAATCATGCATAATACTACTTCTTATTTCCTTAATTTTATCTAATACATTTCCCTTTAATTGACTTAGAGAATTTTTAAGGGATAGTTCATTTTTCGAATTAATTATATCCATTACAGCTTCAGCCTGAGATAGGTCTATCCTACCATTTAGGAAAGCCCTCTTAGTAAATTCACCAGGTTCAGCTAGTCTTGCTCCATGTTTAATAACTGTATCTAGTATCTTCTTAGTTACTACTATACCACCATGGCAATCTATTTCAACAACATCTTCCTTTGTATAACTTTTAGGTCCCTTCATTACTAAAACCATTACTTCATCTATTAGGACTTCTTCGTCATATATATATCCATAATGAATAGTATGGGATGGAACCTCAGATATTTTTTTATTTCCACTTTTTGATCTATAAATTTTATCTATAACACTTAAAGCATCCTTACCACTAATTCTAATAATACTTAGGCCTGATTTACTTAGGGAAGTAGAAATAGCTGCTATTGTATCGTTTGTCATAAGATATCATACCTTTCAAAAAGAGTGTATTAAAGCTTAAGATCTTCAATACACTCTTATTAACTCAAATCATAAATTTATAATTAACATTAATATTAATATTATACCATTTCTTCAGTTTTTGAATACTTATTACTATTTGATTTATAATTTCTGTTTCTAGTATTCTTCTTTAAAGTTACAACTAATCTCCTATTAGGTTCTTCTCCTTCACTATGAGTAGTAACATATTTATCATTTTGCAATATAGAATGAATAATTCTTCTCTCATAAGGATTCATAGGTTCTAGTCTAACAGGTTGCTTAGTTCTCTTAACCTTCTGAGCAATATTTCTTCCAAGGTTCTCTAAGGTGGCTTTACGTCTTTCTCTATAATTCTCAGTATCTAACTTAACTCTTACATACTTATCACTATTCTTATTAACTACGTTACTAAGTAGTACTTGTAGTGAATCTAACGTTTGTCCCCTTTTTCCGATTAAGATTCCCATGTTATCTCCACTCATATCAACATTCATTGAGGAATCTTCTTCATTATAATCAATATTCACTTCTACAACAATGTCCATTGCTCTAAAAACATCTTCTAGAAATTCTCTAGCTATATCTGCAAGGTTAATCTTTTTTCTTACCTTGATAATTGCAGGCTGTTTATTAAAAATACCTAAAAATCCACTACTCTCTTCTTGCAAAACTTCATATTCAATATTATCACTGGTTGTTTCAAGGTCTAGTAAGGCCTTTGTTATAGCCTCATCAACGGTCTTAGAACTATATTCTATCCATTCCATTATTTATCCCCCTTATCATTATACCTGTCCTTAAGGATATTAGCATAACTACTTATACTACTTGTTGTATTATTAGAATTATTACCCTTATTTATATCACTGTTTGAGGATTTATCTGTATCTGAACTTGATTCTTGGGTTTTATAAATATTTGTATCAATAGACTTAGTTGAAGCCTTAGCGATTTTTTCTAAAGAATTACCTGTTTTTAATCCAGCTTCTTCTTGTTTTTTACTATACTTTTCCTTTTGCTTTTCAATCATCTTGTCAATGTCCGCGTTCTTCATATATCTATTAATAAAGAACTGTTGTATTATAGTAAAAAAACTATTAGCGATCCAATATAATCCAACACCTGTAGGTAGCATAGTACAGAAAACACCTGACATTATAGGCATTACCTTATTCATAGTCTGCATTGAAGCTGCAGTTGGATTATCAGAGTTATTAGTAGTTGTAATAGACATCTGTTTTGCTTGAACGAATTGTAAGGCTGCAGCTAATACCGGAATTAATAATCCTGGGAACTTAAGTCCTGGATTTTCTAATAAGTTTAACCCACCTGGAATACTATTAACTCTTATAATTTCACTTGAATAGTTAGTAATAGTATCAGCAACGCTTGCAAAGTCAACGCTAGCAAGTTTCTCCCAAGTCTCAGCTTTAAATTTAGATAGAATATCAATACTATGGTTTACTGTAAGAATACCTTCTGAAGTAAATTCAGTAAAATCAGAAACCTTAACTCCTAGTTCCTTCCCATACTCTATTAGTTTTGCAGCTGAACCTTCAATAGGACTTATACTCTCTGCAATTATTTTATACCATTCTTTAATAGGCTTTATATAAGCAGGAATCTTATAAACAACCCTATATAATCCTAACATAATAGGAAGACTTATTAAGGTTGATAAACAACCGGCTGTTTGACTTGTTCCATATTTTTCATAAACGGCTTTAAGTTCCATCTGTTGCATTTGCATCGATTCGCTGTCTTTTTTATCTTTATATTTGTTTTGAATCGCCACTATCTCAGGATTCATAACACTAGACAACTTTGAAAATCTCTGCTGTCTAATTGTAAGTGGCAGCATTAATGTTTTTACTATCATGGTAAAAAAGATAATTGTTAGACCAACATTTTCAATACCAAACTTACTAAGGAATATATATATTAAATTAAGTATCTCACCAAATACCTTTTCTATTGGTCCTAGTAATCCGCCACCTTGCGTCAAAAACAAACTAAACAATTTATTTTCCTCCTTAGAAAACAATTAAATTCTTCTTATGGTACAGGATCGTATCCTCCCTTAGAAAAGGGATTACATCTTAATATTCGAATAACTGATAAAAATGATCCTTTTAGTGCACCATACTTTTCTATTGCCTGTAGAGCATACGAAGAGCAAGTGGGATAATATCTACAAGTAGACCCACCCTTAAGAGGGGAAATAAATTTCCTATATATATTAATCAAAAATATTAAAAATCTTTTTACCATTATTAACAACCGTCTTTTCCATTATCCAATATATGGTGTAGTCTTCCTAGGTGTAATACGGCACTATTAACTTCTGCAAAACTCCTACCTCTTATATTCACTCTTGCAACAATAACAATGTCAATCCCTTTTTTAAACAAATTCTCATTTAAACGATAACTTTCTCGAATCAATCTTGTTACTCGATGCCTAATAACACTATTTCCTACCTTTTTACTAACCGATATTCCAATCCTATTCCTGCTTGTACCATTTTCTAATACATACATAACTAAATATGAGTTTCCATAAGATATACCCCTTTGGTATATCTCTCTAAAATGAGAATTCTTCTTAATTGATTCTGTAAATTTCAATTTTATCTTCCATTTAAAATATATTATAAGAGAAGAAAAGGTCACTATAAGCGACCTATGCTGATAATTTATGTCTTCCCTTAGCTCTTCTTCTTGCTAGAACTTTTCTACCATTAGCGGTTCTCATTCTTTTTCTGAAACCATGTTCTCTTTTTCTAGCTCTTTTCTTTGGCTGAAATGTCATCTTCATATTATATGCACCTCCCTGCAAAACACATTATATAATGGTAAGCATACTAATTCTATTATTAATTGAAATATCTAATTTATTATATTAGCAAAGAAGGTAATCGTCAAGTATTTATTTATTACAAACCCTTAATAATCCTTAAAATAAACAAAAAATTTTATAAACAAAAATTTAACACACAAGTTATCCACATTTTGTTGATAACTTGTGGATAACTACTGGATTTTGTGTTAATATAGATTTTGACATATCAAAAATTAGCTTTAACCATGATATTTTTGAATATGTTACTAATCTTAATTAATTATACACATATGTGTGAATAATTTTAAAAACATAGTGGATACGTTCGAATTTTATTTAATTTGTCAATTGAATTATCCACACTTATGTTATATGATATAGGGTACATTTTAGGTTATATTAACATGTAACGTGAATTTTTGTATTAGGGAGATTGTATAATGAATTTAATCGAAGAAAAATGGGATGAAATACTTGAACATCTTAGAATTGAGCACAATGTAACTGATGTTTCATTTAGAACGTGGTTGTTGCCACTAAAAGTGCATGAAGTAAGAGATCATCTTATTCAAATTTCAATAGATGATAAGATGATAGGCCCTGACAGTAAGAATTTCATAAGTAGAAAGTATGGAATTCCACTAAAGGTCTCTATTGCTGAAGTTATGAATGAAACATATGACATAGAATTTGTCTTGGAGAGCGAAATAAAGGATAAGGAAAAAACAATTGCGCCAAACAACATTAATAGGAATAATCAAGCGTCAGCTTCAAATTTAAATCCAAGATATACATTTGATACATTTGTAGTTGGTGCTAATAATAATTTGGCTCATGCGGCTTCATTGGCTGTAGCTGAATCTCCAGCTGAGATTTATAATCCTTTATTTATTTATGGGGGAGTTGGACTTGGCAAGACTCACCTTATGCATTCTATTGCACATTATATTATAGACAATATTCCTGGTATGAAAGTAATGTATGTTACGAGTGAGAAGTTTACTAATGAACTAATAGAATCTATTCGTAATGTCAACTCAACACCAACTGAGTTTAGGGAAAAGTATCGTAATATTGACTGTCTACTTATTGACGACATCCAGTTTATTATAGGTAAGGAAAGTACTCAGGAAGAGTTTTTCCATACATTTAATGAACTACATGAGAATAAAAAACAAATTATTATATCAAGTGATAAGCCACCTAAAGATATCCTAACTTTAGAAGAAAGACTTCGTTCAAGATTTGAATGGGGTCTAACTGTTGATATCCAACCACCAGATTATGAAACAAGGATGGCTATACTGAAGAAAAAAGAAGAGATGGACGGCCTTCATATTGATAATGAAGTTATGAAATACATAGCAACTAATATCAAATCTAATATTAGAGAGCTTGAAGGAGCTCTTACTAAAATAGTTGCTTTGTCAAGATTAAAGAAAAAAGAAGTAGACGTAACCCTTGCAGAAGAAGCGCTTAAAGACTTAATTTCTCCAGACGATTCTAAACAGATAACACCAGAACTAATTATGGACCTAGTAAGTGAACATTATGGTATAACAACTCAAGAAATTATTTCATCTAACAAAAGTAGGAATATTGCTTTTCCAAGACAGATATGCATGTATCTATGTCGTAAGTATACAGAACTTTCATTAGCTGATATAGGTAATATTCTAGGTAAGAGAGACCACACAACTATATTACATGGGGTAGATAAGGTTGAAAATACCCTTAAAGAAGACCAAAGTCTTAAAAATACTATAGATTTGTTAGTAAAAAAACTTAATCCTTAAAATAATTCAAAAGTTATCCACAAAAGCTGATTATTACATGTTAATAACCAGTTATTTTCCTGTTCAAATATTTTGGATAACTCTTAATTTATGTTAATAACTCAAGTTGAAAACCTTAATAGTTTCCACATTTATTAACATAGTTATCATTTAAGCAAATCTAGATGATTACTAGTTAAGATTCATTATTAACATATTAACAGCAACTACTACTACTACTACTAAATAATTACTATATATATTTATATAGCACTGGGAAGGGGATAAAATCCTTTATGAAGATAATATGTGAACAACATAAACTTATTAATAGTATTAATATTGCTTTAAGAGCAGTATCTAGTAAAACTACAATGCCTATCTTGGAATGTTTGATAATTCAAGCAGAATCTGATACTATTAAGCTTATTGCTAATGATTTAGAAATCGGAATAGAAACCATACTTGAAGGTAATATAGTTGAACCTGGTACTATAGCCCTAAATGCTAAGATTTTTTCTGATATTGTTCGTAAACTTCCTGATAGTGATGTTACGATTGAAACAGATGATAATTACAAAACTACTATAACAAGTGAAAAAGCTGAATTTACCATTTATGGTTTTAGTGGAGATGAATTCCCATACTTACCGAAGTTTGAGAAGACTGATCCTGTTGTCTTATCCCAATTTTCTTTAAAAGAGGTAATTAGACAAACTGTATTTTCTATATCTGATTCAGATAGTTCCAAGATAATGTCTGGAGAATTATTTGAAATAAAAGAAAATAACCTTAAGGTTGTAGCCCTAGATGGCCATAGAATATCCGTTCGTAATATTGAATTAGAAGATAATTATGATCATATAAAAGTTATTGTTCCAGGAAAAACACTTATTGAAATAAGTAAAATTTTATCTGGTGAAATAGCTGATGAAGTAAATATGTATTTTACAGATAAACATATTTTATTTGAATTTGATCAAACAATCGTACTATCAAGGCTAATTGAAGGAGAATATTTTAATATTAGCCAAATGTTTTCTGGTGATTATGAGACAAAGGTTTCTATTAACAAGAGTGAGATGTTAAGATGTATTGATAGATCAACACTTTTAGTTAAAGAAACAGATAAGAAACCTATTGTATTTAACATTACAGATGAAAAGATAGAATTTAAAATGAACACTTCTATAGGTTCAATGAGTGACGAAATTAATATCAGTAAATCAGGAAAAGATATGTTAATAGGCTTTAATCCTAGATTCTTACTTGATGCCCTAAGAGTTATTGATGATGAAACTATAGATATTTACTTTATCAATCCTAAAGCTCCATGCTTTATTAAAGATGAAGAAGAGACTTATATGTATTTAATATTACCTGTTAATATTAATGCTGAAGTATATTAATATAATCTAGTATGCAAATGCATATAAAAATATAGAGGTAATGAGTTTTCGTTACTTCTATATTTTTTAAATGTATTTAAATATTAATTATGTCTATTGTAGATTATATATATGTGTATTAAAATGTTTATATATCCTATGATAGATTTTAGATTAATTTTTAAAGAAAGGTTAATTACGGGTAATATGAAAATTATAAAATTGAGAGAAGATTATATAAAGTTAGGACAAGCATTAAAAGCTACAGGACTTGTAGGTTCTGGAGTAGAAGCTAAGAATGTTATTTTAGAAGGATTAGTTAAAGTTAATGGCGAAGTAGAACTTCATAGAGGTAAAAAACTCTATGATAATGATATTGTAGAGTATAATAATGAAACCATAAAAATAGAAAAATAGAGCTAGAATGTTGGTGCATCCATGTACGTAAAAGAACTTAAGTTAAGCAATTTCAGAAATTATGATAATCTATCCATTCAGTTTGATAATGGAATAAATATCTTATATGGAGATAATGCACAGGGAAAAACTAATATTTTAGAGGCAATCTATTTTTGTGGCACTACAAAATCCCATAAGGGAAGTAAAGAAAAAGAAATTATAAAAATTAATGAAAAAGAATCACATATAAAGATGATTCTAGATCGTGATAACGTTTCTCATAAAATAGATATGCATTTAAGGAGAAACAAAAAAAAGGGTGTTGCAATTAATGGAATACCTATAAAAAAGACAAGTGAGTTATTTGGAATAATTAATATAGTTTTCTTTTCACCAGAAGATTTAAATCTAATAAAGAATGGACCTGCTGAACGCAGAAAGTTTATTGATTTTGAACTTTGTCAATTAGACAAAGTTTACTTACATAATCTAACTAACTATAATAAAACAATAGTCCAAAGAAACAATTTACTTAAGCAAATTAGTTTTAACAAAAATTTATTGGATACACTCTGTATATGGGACAATCAACTAATAAAGTATGGAACAGCTATAATTCAAAGAAGAGAACACTTTATAAATCAACTTAATGAAATAGTCTTTAATATACATAGTAAATTATCCGGTGGTAAAGAAAATCTAATATTAAAATATGAACCAAGTGTCTCAATTAAAGATTTTGCTGATAAATTAAAAGTTGTTAGAGATAAAGAATTAAAGACACAAGTTACAGCCATAGGTCCCCATAGGGATGATATGATTTTCCTTAATGGAGATATTGACTTAAGAAAGTTTGGTTCTCAAGGTCAGCAAAGAACTTGTGCCTTATCTGTAAAGTTAGCAGAAATAGAACTAGTTAAGAAAGTAATAAATAATAAACCAGTCTTACTATTAGATGATGTTTTATCAGAGTTAGATAGTAATAGGCAAAATTATTTATTAGATAGTATAGATGGAATTCAAACAATACTAACATGTACTGGCTTAGATGAATTTGTAAATAGTAGAATAGAATTTAATAAAATATATCATGTAGTTAATGGAACTGTTAAAGAGATTGTTTCTTAAATATGTCAATTATTTTATTTAATTCTTTTTATTGATAATTTAGGAGGAATAAATGAGTACTGAAAATATGGAATATGGTGCAGATCAAATACAGGTTTTGGAAGGCCTTGAAGCAGTTAGGAAAAGGCCAGGAATGTATATTGGAAGTACATCCTCAAGAGGTTTACATCATTTAGTTTATGAAATAGTAGATAATTCTGTAGATGAAGCTTTAGCAGGATATTGTGATTCTATTAAAATTGTAATTAATAAAGATAATTCCATTACAGTTAAGGATAATGGTAGAGGGATCCCTGTTGGTATTAATCATAAGATGGGAGTTCCTGCTGTAGAAGTTGTATTTACAGTTCTTCATGCTGGCGGAAAGTTTGGCGGTGGAGGTTATAAAGTATCTGGTGGACTCCATGGTGTTGGGGCTGCAGTTGTTAATGCTCTATCTTCTTGGTTAGAAGTTAGAGTTTGTAGTGAAGGCAAAATTTACAGAGAGAGATTCGAAAGAGGAGTTGTTGTAGAACCTTTAACTGTTATAGGTACTACAGATGAAAATGGAACAACTGTAGATTTTCTTCCTGATCCAGAAATATTTGAAGATACAGTATTTGATTTTAATGTTTTAAAACAAAGATTTAGAGAAATGGCCTTTTTGACTAAGGGCTTAAAAATAGTGTTAATAGATGATAGACCAGAAAAACCAGTAGAATTAGAGTTTCACTATGAAGGTGGAATAGTAGAATTTGTTGAGTATATTAACAAAAAGAAGAGTCCTCTATATAGTGATATAATTTATTGTGAGGGTAAAAGAGGTGATGTGTATGTTGAAGTTGCAATGCAACATAACAACACATATAACGAAGCTGTATATAGTTTTGTAAATAATATTAATACCCCAGAAGGTGGTACTCATTTATCAGGATTTAAGACTGCACTTACTAAGACTTTTAATGAATATGCTAGAAATAATAAGCTACTAAAAGAAAATGAAGAAAATCTTAGTGGTGATGATATAAGAGAAGGACTTACATCAATTATAAGTGTTAAAATATCAGAGCCACAATTTGAGGGCCAAACAAAACAAAAGTTAGGAAATAGTGAAGCTAGAGGGGCAGTAGATAGTATTGTAAGTGAACAACTTACTTACTTTTTGGAACAAAACCCAACTGTTGCAAAACTTATATGTGAAAAGGCAATTTTAGCTCAAAGAGCTAGAGATGCTGCAAGAAAAGCTAGAGAACTTACAAGGCGTAAGTCTGCATTAGATGGCATGAGTCTTCCAGGAAAATTAGCTGATTGTTCTGATAAAAATCCAGAAAATTGTGAGATATATATTGTCGAAGGTGATTCAGCTGGAGGTTCTGCTAAAACAGCTCGTTCAAGGAATACTCAAGCAATATTACCACTTAGAGGAAAGATTCTTAATGTTGAGAAGGCAAGATTAGATAGGATACTTAGCAATAAAGAAATACAAGCAATGATTACAGCTTTTGGAACAGGAATTGGTGAAGATTTTGATATTTCAAAACTTAGGTATCATAAAATAATTATTATGACTGATGCTGATGTTGACGGTGCCCATATTAGTACACTATTACTTACCTTTTTATATCGTTTTATGCCTGAACTTATAAAACAAGGTTATGTATATCTTGCTCAGCCGCCGCTTTATAGGATAGAGAGAAGTAAGAAAGAAACATATGTTTATAGTGATGCTGAACTTGATAAATTATTAGATGAGTATGGAAGAGATGGTAATTACAAGATTCAAAGATACAAGGGATTAGGAGAAATGGATGCTAATCAACTTTGGGATACTACTATGGATCCAGAAAAACGAGTTTTATTGCAAGTATGCTATGATGAAAGTCAAGCTTCAGAAATAGATTTAACTTTTACAACCTTAATGGGTGAGGAAGTTGAACCAAGAAGAGAATTTATTGAAGAAAATGCTAAGTATGTTAGTAACTTAGATATTTAACTATATTTGTTTTACCAAACGGAGGAATATAAATGGATGATACAATCTTTGATAAGGTCCAAGAAGTCGATTTAAAGGAGACAATGGAAAAGTCTTATATAGATTATGCTATGTCTGTTATTGCATCAAGGGCTTTACCTGATGTTAGAGATGGCTTAAAACCAGTACAAAGAAGAATATTATATGCAATGATAGAACTAAATAATGGGCCTGATAAACCCCACCGAAAATGTGCACGTATTGTTGGTGATACTATGGGTAAGTATCATCCCCATGGAGATAGTTCTATTTATAATGCATTAGTAAAACTAGCTCAAGATTTTTCAACTAGATATCCTTTAATTGATGGACATGGAAACTTTGGATCTGTTGATGGTGATAGTGCTGCGGCTATGCGTTATACAGAAGCAAGACTTTCTAAAATTTCTATGGAAATGCTTTCTGACATAAACAAGGATACCGTAGATTTTACACCTAACTTTGATGAAACAGAAAAAGAACCAACAGTACTTCCAGCTAGATTTCCTAATCTACTTGTAAACGGAACATCAGGAATTGCAGTTGGTATGGCTACTAATATTCCGCCACATAATATTTCAGAAATTATTAAAGCTGTTATCAAAATGATTGATAACATAGTTGAAGAAGATAGAGACACTACAATCGATGAGTTGTTAGAAATTGTAAAAGGTCCGGATTTTCCAACTGGTGCGACAATTCTTGGTAGGACTGGAATTGAAGAAGCATATAGAACAGGAAGAGGTAAGATAAAGGTTCGTGCTGTAACTGAAATTGAGCCTATGGATAACGGTAAAAATAGGATTATTGTTACAGAGCTACCATATATGGTTAATAAGGCACGTTTAATTGAAAACATTGCCAACTTAGTTAAAGATAAGAAAATAGATGGAATTACTGACTTAAGAGATGAGTCAGATAGAACTGGTATGAGAATATGTATTGAGCTTAGAAGAGATGTTAATGCTAATGTAATTCTAAACCAGTTATATAAGCATACCCAGTTGCAGGATACATTTGGTGTTACGATGCTTGCCCTTGTAGATGGGGAGCCTAGAATATTAAATATACATCAAATGTTACACTATTACTTATTACATCAAGAAGATGTAGTTACTAGAAGAATTAAATATGATTTAAATAAGGCAAGAGAACGTGCCCATATTTTAGAGGGGTTACTAAAGGCCTTAGATAACATAGATGAAGTAATTAGAATTATACGTAGTTCTAAAAATACACCTGAGGCCAAAGAAAAGTTAATTGAAAGATTTGGCTTATCTGATGCACAATCTCAAGCAATTGTTGACATGAGGTTGCGTGCATTAACAGGACTAGAGAGAGAAAAGCTAGAAGATGAGTATGCCCAGCTATCAAAGAAAATAGCAGAGTATATAGAAATATTAGGTGATAGAAAGAAGCTACTAGGAGTTATAAAAGAAGAGATAACTATAATTTTAGATAAATATGGTGACGAGCGTAGAACTGCCATAGGATATGATTATGAAGATCTATCCAATGAAGATTTAATTCCTAATGAAAACACAGTAATTGCTATGACAAAATTAGGCTACATAAAGAGAATGACTGTAGATAATTTTAAAAGTCAGCATCGTGGTGGTAAAGGAATTAAGGGAATGCAAACTATTGAAGATGATTTTATAGAAGATCTTATAATGGCTACTACCCACCATGATATACTGTTCTTTACAAACAAGGGTAGAGTATATAAATTAAAAGCCTATATGATACCAGAGTCTAGTAGAACAGCTAGAGGAACTGCAATAATTAATTTATTACAGTTAATGCCTGATGAACGTATAACTGCTATAATTCCATTAAAATATAGTAAAGATATTAAATATATTGTAATGGCAACTAAAAATGGAGTTATAAAAAAGACTAGTATAGAAGAATATGCAAATATAAGAAAGTCAGGTATTATTTCTATTAGTCTAAGAGATGATGATGACTTAATTGAAGTAAAACTAATAAAAGATGAAACTGATATAGTTCTTATAAGTAAGAAGGGTCAGTGTATACGTTTTAATGAAAAAGATATAAGGGCTACCGGTAGGACATCTATGGGTGTAAATGGAATGAGGCTAGATAATGATGATGAAGTTATAGGTATGCAACTAACTACTCAAGGTTCTGAGTTATTATTAGTTTCTGAATACGGACTAGGTAAACGTACCGACCTTTCAGAATTTAACCCTCAATTTAGAGGTGGTAAAGGGGTTAAATGTTACAGAATAAATGAAAAGACAGGGGATGTCGTTGGAGCCAAGATAGTTGATAAAGATGACGAAATAATTATAATTTCAACTAATGGAACTGTTATAAGGCTATTAGTAAATGATATATCCAAAATTGGAAGAATAACTTCTGGTGTAAAATTAATGGATATAGATCTAACTAGTGATAACAGAGTTGCAAGTATTGCAAAGGTAAGAGAAAATAAGAAATTAAAGTCAGATGATGAAATAATCAAAGAGTTAGAAGAAGAACTTTAGGATAATAACTGTAGTTATAATAATATTATTCTATATATTATGTAATATATAGTTATTAATATATTCCTAAATAGTTTACAAAGTAATATTAAGTATTAATAGCTATGGTGTATAGGCAGAATAAAACTATATATCATAGCTATTATACTATAGAGAATACTATATGAAGCTATGTCAGATAATATTAATAGAGATAAAATTAAATTGAATATCTATTTATAGTATAGGGTAATAGAATAATTTAGTCTTCAAATAGAAAGAATTAATATATAGATATGTATTTAGTTAAATGTTATTTATAAATAATCAAAATATTATTGTTGATAAACCTATTAAAAAGTGGATTAGACAAGTTTTTCATCAGATATTTGGGGATAAAAAGATTTTTTAGAAAAAGTTTTAAAAATCAATGTCAACCGTTTTTGAAAATGTCCTTAAAAATGTTTAACATAAGCACCAAAGTATTGGTGCTAAGTTTAATCTAGTGTTAAATAAATATAGAGTTCTTATCTTTAATTTTGGGTAACTTTAATAA
>JAAYRG010000155.1 GCA_012518885.1 Clostridiales bacterium
ATGTTATTTCCCATAGCTATGGGAATTACAGCCCTATCCCGTGAGATTATTGTCTTATTTGGGGGAGATCAATATTTACCTGCTACAGGAGTCTTATCGATCTTTGGCATTTATAAGTATATCATATCTAAGCAGATACTATATGTAAAAGGAAAGGAAAGAATTATTGTTGGATCCGTAATTGGAGGGGGAGTCTTAAATTTAATGATGAATATACTTTTACTTAGCTTAGGTTTATTTACCCCTCAAACAGCCATTATTACGACATGTGTAGCAATTTTTTTTCAAGTAACGATTATGTACACTATTATTAGAAAATATATGAAAATAGATTATAAATTATTGACATGGGATAAGTTGAAGTATTTGGCTATCTCAATTAGCTTTATTCCCATAGCATATTTGGTTAGAAAAGTTCTTATAAGAACAAGTAAAGTAACAATCGTAACAGTTGTTGTATGTGCAGCTATTTATCTATTATTTTTAATCCTCATAAAAGATAGTAATCTGTATTTTGTTTTAGAAAGGATAAGAGTTGGGAAAAATAAAGAAGAATTAATCCCATCTCAGAAAGGGGGGAGAGGGATGAATATTCAAGAATTTAGAATTCTAAAGTTAATTCATAGAAATACGAAGCAGAACCTTTTGGAGATATCTGAACAAATGGGATTATCACAAGGTACGGTGAAAAATCTAACCTATTATCTATTAGAAAATACTTATATAAAGCAAAACTTTAAAGGTGAATATACGATTACTTCAAAAGGGTTAGAAATGATTGAAGAAGCTATAATAAAAACAGCAGTTATATTAGCGGCAGGAATCAAACCTGAAACAAATCATATAGTGAAGGATGTAATCCCAAAGGAATTATTACAGATTGATGAAAAAACCTTATCCCTCGGTGAAAAAGGATTAGTAGAAAGATCTATTCAAATATTATTGAAAAATGGTATTGAGAGGATTATTATAGTAACGGGACATCAGAGTCGTTTTTATAATGAACTAACGGAAAGATATAAATGTGTATATGTTATTGAAAATATAGATTACGCATCTACAGGGAGCATGGCATCTCTTGCTAAAATTGTAGATTTTATCGATAGCAATTTCATATTATTAGAGAATCATCTTATCTATGAAGAGAAAGCGATTAAGCAATTACAAAATACAGAAAAGAAAGATTGTATACTTATTAGTAATATAGCAAATTCAGGAGATGAAGTATACGTAGAGATTATAAATAATAATATCAATAAGATTTCTAAAAGTAAGGAGGCTTTAGGTAGTATTTATGGTGAGTGGGTAGGAATTACTAAAATATCCAAAGAACTTTTAGATTTAATGATGCTAGCATATAGCAAAACTACAAATCCATATTATGACTATAAATACGCAATTGAAGATGTAGCAAGAAATTATATGGTTGGTTTTCAAAAAATTGATCATTTAATATGGACAAAAGTGAAAGAGGTATCCATCAATGATTGATCTTCATAACCATATACTACCCAATGTAGATGATGGTGCCTGTGGTCTACATGAAACAATAGAGATGCTGCAAATAGCAGTAAAAGATGGGATTCATACTATCATTGCAACTCCTCATTATTGTGTGCCCAGGTATAGGGTTCCTCAGAAAATAATACAAGAAAAGGTAAGGCAAATCAATAACCTTGCTAAGCAGCATGGTCTTCCAATTGAGATATTTCCAGGAAGAGAGATGATGTTAGATACAACAATATTAAACACAATTAAGCAAGAGGTCA
>JAAYRG010000156.1 GCA_012518885.1 Clostridiales bacterium
AAATCCATAGGAGGGTTTGGGCAATGGCTAAAAAAGTAGCGAAAAGATCAACAAAAAGACGTGTTAAAAAGAACGTTGGCCACGGACAGGCACATATTCAATCGTCTTTTAATAATACAATTGTAACTTTAACAGATGCGCAAGGTAATGCTATTTCATGGGCAAGTGCTGGCGGACTAGGCTTTAGAGGATCAAGAAAGTCAACACCATATGCAGCGCAGATGGCAGCTGAAACTGCAGCTAAGGCAGCAACAGTACACGGTTTAACATCAGTAGACGTTATGGTAAAAGGCCCAGGATCAGGAAGAGAAGCCGCAATTCGTGCTTTACAAGCAAACGGCATTGAAGTAACAAGCATTAAAGACGTTACTCCTGTTCCACATAATGGATGCAGACCACCAAAACGTAGAAGAGTGTAATAGGAGGTAAGAGAATATGGCAAGAGACATGAGTCCTGTCTTAAAAAGATGTAGATCACTTGGTATTGATCCACAATACTTAGGTATCGATAAAAAATCAAAAAGAAATCCACAAAGAAGCAATAGAAAATTAAGCGAGTACGGACTTCAACTTAGAGAAAAACAGAAAGCAAAATTTATCTATGGTGTACTAGAGAAACCATTTAGAAACTATTTTGAAAAAGCATCAAAATTAAAATATGGTACTACAGGTGAAAACCTTATTATTTCTCTTGAATTAAGACTTGATAATATTATTTTCCGTTTAGGCTTTGCTAGAACAAGAAAAGAAGCTAGACAAATAGTTGACCACAAACATGTAACTGTTAATGGCAAAACTGTTAATATCCCTTCTTATTCTGTAAAAGCAGGAGACGTTATCGAAATCAGAGAAAAATACAAGAGTGCTCAAAGATATAAAGATGTTTTAGAAGTAACAGGAGGAAGAATCGTACCTGATTGGTTAGAAGCAGACCAAGAAAACCTAAAAGGTGTGGTTAAGGCAATTCCTTCAAGAGAGGAAATTGACGTTCCGGTTGACGAAGTATTAATCGTTGAGTTATATTCAAAATAATTAAGCTATTGATCGTATCATAGTAACCCATAAGGAGGGTCCTATTGTGTTTGATTTCGAAAAACCAAGAATTGAGATAGTGGAGATATCCGAAGATAAAAAATTTGGACGTTTTGTTGTGGAACCTTTGGAAAGAGGATACGGTACAACTTTAGGCAATTCTTTACGAAGAATTATGCTTTCATCCTTACCTGGCACTGCTGTAAGCCAAGTTAAAATAGATGGTGTAGTTCATGAGCTTAGTACTATCCCTGGAGTTAAGGAAGACGTTGCTGAAATAATCTTAAATTTAAAGAGTTTAGCAATTAAAAATACCAGTGAGACAAATGAGCCAAAGACTGCTTATATAGAAGTTGAAGGCGAACAAGTAGTAACTGCAGGAGACATTCAAGCTGATCCTGATATTGAAATCCTTAATCCTGACCTAGTTATAGCTACCCTAGATGGTGGTCATGACAGCAAATTGTATATGGAACTAACCATTACAAATGGCAGAGGATATGTAAGCTCAGATAAGAATAAGGATGCAGAATTACCAATTGGTACAATTCCAATTGACTCAATATATACTCCCGTCGAGCGTGTCAATTTAAATATAGAAAACACACGTGTTGGGCAAATAACTGACTATGACAAGTTAACATTAGACGTATTTACTAATGGTGCACTTGAGCCCGACGAAGCACTTAGCCTTGCGGCTAAAGTCTTAAGTGAACATCTAAATTCCTTTATCGACCTTTCAGAAAGTGCTAAGACTGCTGAAGTTATGGTTGAAAAGGAAGACGATGAAAAAGAAAAAGTTTTAGAGATGAGTATTGACGAATTAGAATTATCTGTTCGTTCTTATAATTGTTTAAAGAGAGCCGGCATTAATACAGTAGAAGAGTTAACAAACAAAACTGCTG
>JAAYRG010000157.1 GCA_012518885.1 Clostridiales bacterium
ACATCCTTGGCTTATATACAGAACTAGGTGAAAAAAGCTACGAGAAGCTCTATGGGTTTTATCTTAACAACACTAAACTAACTGAAGAAAGTTGGTCAGATTTAAAAGAGCTAACTAGAGAAGAACAACAAGGGTTTTTAGACCTATTAGATACGCATAAACAAGAAGAGTTAGAACTTATAGCTAAAGCTCACCAAACAGGAATTATAACTGAGCAATCGAACGCAGACGAATTAACACAAGCCATAGTAGATAAGTACGATGAAAGAGCAGAAGCTACTAGGGAAGCTTTTGAAAGAATAAATTCAGTAATAGAAACGTCATACAATGAACATGGAACCTTAACGTCAGAAGCTTTGGAAGAGATAAGTGGTATTTATGCCCAGCACAATAAAGACATTATAGGCGAAGCTATGGAACATAATGCAGAATGGCTGGGTATTGAAGTGGTAGCTTATAGGAATCTTGCTGAATTAGATAATACAGAGCTTGATGCAAGACTTAAAAGAGTTCAAAGTATATTTGAAGAAGAGAAGATTGCGTTAGATAAAAGCAATCAAGAGAAGCTTGAATTAATCAATGCTTTATACGCTGCTCAACTTATAAGCGCAGATGAATATAAAAATCAAATACAAAAAGTATGGGATGAATATGAAAAAGCGTATGCTGCATTAGAAAAAAGAGAAGCGGAAATAACAGAAGACATCATAAGACACAAAAAATCAATTTTGGATAAGACAATAGAATGGGTCGAAAATACCAAAGAGAGGTACGAGGATTGGAAGAATAGTGTCAGCGAAAGCTTTAGTGTTTGGAAAGAAGATACTTTAGGTGCAATTGAAGATTGGAAAAAGGAAACCTACGATTGCATAATAAATTGGTATGATAATACAAAAGATAAGTTAAGTACTTGGTGGGAAGATTCTAAGACTGGTTTCGGTGACTGGAAGACAAACGCCGTTAGCAGTGTTACTGATTGGTATACTAGCACTAAGAGTAAATTCTCAAACTGGTGGAGTGAGACAGATAGAGGTTTCTCTGATTGGTGGGAAGATTCTAAGACAGGATTCTTAACATGGGCAAAAGGTATTTACGATGATGTTGTAGAATGGTTTGATAAATTGTGGAAAAAGTTGAAGAATTTCTTTGAAGACTTAAAGTTTTGGAAGAAAGAAGCTAAAGCCGAGGAAAGTAACGTTAAAAGTAGCATAGCATCTACTCGTTCTTCTGGAGGTATGGTTGGATCTTATAGCATGGACCCTGTTACTATAGGCCATGCTAAAGGTGGAATATTCAATAAGGAACATATAGCCAGACTTAGTGAAGGTAACAAGCTAGAAGCTATATTACCTGTAGAAAACCCTAGCGCTATGGCTAAAGTACGCCAAGCAATATTTGGTGGTGAACCTATTGAAATGTTCAATAGGTTGATTAATGATATAATTTCAACACAACCTAGTCAGATAATTTATGGAGGTACTCAGCAACCTACACCAGTATATGTAGGGACACTTATAGCTGATGAAAGAGGTCTCAGAGAACTTGAGCGTAGATTATACGATATTAGATTAGCAGAGAGACACAGGAGAGGTGAGTGACATGATAGTTAAATTAAACGGTAAAACTATAAAAACACCTCATAGCTGGGAAGTTGAGCGTTACAGGATTAGTAAAGCAGAGCGTGTAGCATC